>JBFXGD010000115.1:0-11265 GCA_050178385.1 Calditrichaceae bacterium | reverse complement strand
CGCCGGCCGGCAGATGCGCGTACTTGGAAATTCAGTGCGCCAGAGGTATCTGGAACTAATCGGTTTGGATATTGAATTTCCTGAAGACCATTATCAGGGTGAATACATCATTGAAATTGCCCGCGAGATTCAGAACGAATACGGTGATTCGCTTAAAGACAAAGCAGACAGCTCCATTTTTAAGGACCGGGCTGAACAAAGCATTTTTGGCGATATCAAAAAGACAATTAAACGCCTTGGTTTTGAGTTCGATATGTTTTACAATGAGCAATCACTTTATGATGACGGCAAAATCGACTCAACCATTCAGGGATTAAAAGAAAAAGAACTCGTGGCAGAGAGAGAGGGAGCAACCTGGTTTTTGACTACAAAACTGGGTTTTGACCAGGACAGGGTTATCATCAAAAACACCGGAGAACCAACCTACCGTCTGCCTGATATGGCATATCATGTCGAAAAATATAAGCGCGGATTCGATAATATAATCGATATATTCGGCGCTGATCATATCGCGACTTATCCCGACGTGCTGGCTGCGCTGGACGCGCTGGGTTATGATACAAAAAAGGTCCATGTTCTCATTCATCAATTCGTCACCCTCACCGAAAATGGCGAGAAAGTGAAGATGTCCACCCGGAAAGCGAATTTTGTTACGCTGGATGAGCTGCTCGATGAAGTCGGCGCGGATGTCACACGATACTTCTTTATCATGAGACACATGAACTCACATTTAAATTTCGATCTTTCGCTTGCAAAAACACAGTCGGATGAAAATCCGGTTTATTATATCCAATATGCCCACGCCCGGATCTGCAGTATTATCGCACTCGGTGAATCCAAAAACATTGAATTGGACAAAAAAGCAAATCTGGCTTTACTGAGCGCCGCGGAAGAGATCAATCTGATCAAGCATCTTATAGATTATCCTGTTGTTCTTGAAGCCAGCGCAGTGAACTACGAACCTCACAGAATGGCAAATTATCTCTTTGAACTCGCTACCCTTTTTCACAAATTTTATACCGTCTGCAGAGTTATTACAGATGAATCCAAACTAACTGTCGCGAGGTTAGCGCTGATAGATGCCACAAGAATTGTTATTGCCAATGGATTGGAGAAACTTGGAATATCCGCTCCGGTCCGCATGTAAAATCAGGAGAAAAAATGAGTATATTAGTTGTCGGCTCCATCGCCTTTGATACTGTAGAGACGCCTCACGGGACCGCTAATGATTCCCTTGGAGGATCCGCACTCTATTTCAGCGCGGCCGCCAGTTTCTTCAGTAATGTCAACGTGGTCGGTGTTGTGGGATCCGATTTTGACATGTCCCGCATATCATTTCTAAAAAAAAGAAACGTCAATTTTGAAGGTCTCTATGTTGAAAGCGGAGAAACCTTCAGATGGGGCGGACGTTATCATCAGGACATGAACCGGCGCGATACATTATACACTTATCTGAATGTTTTCGAAGATTTCCAGCCGAGAATTCCGGCACAGTACAAAGACGCGGAATATGTTTTCCTGGCCAATATTGATCCGGAGCTTCAATATCAGGTTCTTGAACAAATTAACAAACCAAAATTAGTTGTGCTCGATACCATGAATTTCTGGATAAGCGGTAAAAGGAAAATTCTTGAAGAAGTCATAAAAAAATGCGACATCATTATTCTCAATGACGAAGAAACCCGCGAACTGACAGATGAGCTGAATCTCATAAAGGCGGTCCGTAAAATTAAAGATATGGGCCCAAAAACATTGGTTATTAAAAAGGGTGAACACGGAGCTCTTCTTTATAATGATGATAAATTTTTCTTCACTCCCGCCTATCCGATTGAAAAAGTAATCGATCCGACCGGAGCCGGTGACTCATTTGCCGGTGGGTTTTTGGGGTACATTGCCAAAAGCGGCAATCATTCCGATGAGACACTAAGAAAGGCGCTTATCTACGGAAGTTCAATTGCCTCATACAATGTGGAAGATTTCAGCTTTAAAAGCCTGATAAGTCTGACACAGGAGCAGCTGGATTACAGATATGGCGAGTTTGAATCGTTGACCCGTTTTTAAATAAAAAAGGGACTGCGGTTAACAGCAGTCCCTTTTTTATTTTTAAATCTCTGATTGATTATGACAAAGGCAGAATTATTGTAAAGGTACTCCCCTTTCCAGGCGAACTCTCGACTGCGATTTCCCCGGCGCAGGTGTTTAAAATTTCCCTGACCAGTGAAAGACCGACCCCGATCCCGCCCCCCATAAATCCGGTTTTGGAACTGGAGTGGTACATCACATCCTGGACTTCATAGAATGGTTCAAAAATCAGATCAATTTTGTGAGCCGGAATACCGATTCCGGTATCTTCTACCATTAGAAATACTTTGTTTTTTAGTGGAATTTTTTTCAAATGAAGAGTAACCGTGCCCTCTTTATCCGTAAATTTAAGAGCGTTTTGAGTCAATTCCCTGATCGCTCTTTTTAATAAAGCCGGGTCGGCATTTACAATCGCCGATTCATTTTCAGGACTTAAATAAAAGGAGATATTTCGCTGGTCGAATAATACCTTAAATTCTTTGTACACGGATTCCAGTATCTTATTTACATCAAATTCGCTGTTTTTATATTCCCTGATGGCTTTGTCAAAATTTGACAAATCATGCATACTATCAAGCATTTCAATCATTTCCTGGATTGTCCCGGACATGATTTCCATATACTCATCTAATTCAGGATCTGCCTTTCTGTCGATCTGCAAATCAATCAGCTCATAATAACCTTTCAATACTGCCAGCGGTGTTCTTATCTCATGAGTCGTGATAGTAATAAATTTGTCCTTGAGCTCATTCAATTCGCTCAGCCGTGTATTCAAATCCCTCAATTTTTTGTTTTCGCGATGAGCTTCAATTTGCTGATGACATTTGCTTAAAACAATTTTTACATGTTCGATCGATACAGGCTTGGTGATATAATCAAAAGCCCCTTGCTTCATTGCGCTGATCGCGTTATCAATAGTCGCGTATCCCGTCATAACAATCACTTCGATTTGCGGCGCTTTCTTCTTGATTCGCATGAGGGTCTCAAGCCCATTCATAACGGGCATATTCAAATCAGTTATAACGATATCATAATTATTACTCATCACTTTCTGCAGGCCTTCCATGCCGTTTTCTGCAGTATCAGCATTGTAGCCGAGCATATCAAGCATACTGATATAACTTTCCCGAACATCCGGTTCGTCTTCAATAAGTAAAATATGCGGTTCTTTAGTTTCCATATCCCAAGAATTTCTTTCTGATTTATGTTATACTAAAAAAATAAACACTTGTATGCGTCCTGCAATCTAATCCGTTTAAAATTAAAAAGGTCTTTTGAACATAGCTGCATCTGAATTGAAATGGCAAATATAAAAGGATCTTTTCTCAATGGTGAATGTATCCAAATCAGAGACATCTTTACTTCTGATTTTCCCCCCTGGATTTTTCCGGAAAATCAATTATTAACGTTCTAATACGTTCGAGTTCATTGTTGATACGTTTAATATATCCATTTGTTTTGTTATCTTCACAATTTATAGTATCCTGCAATAAAAAAACTGAAGCGTTTAATATATTCAATCTGGTTCTGAGTAATTCTATAAATTTTTGATAGTCGTCCTGACCTCCTGTCGGCAACCCGATCATATCCTTTGTACCTTCCATATAAGCTTATCTTTATCCTTAAAATATTCGTTCTAATCTGATATTTACTTTTTCTTAAAATAATCTTCGACACCTAAGTAAAACATTTGAGTTTTTTTTATCTTTTGAACATAATTGTTCAAAAGATCATCGTAATTAAATCATTTTTTTGTAAACTTCTACTAACTTATGGCATATTTGATCCAAATTCATCGTTTTATAATAATATCGCTGTAAACTTATTAGTGATGGTTATTGCTTTCATACCATTTATTTTGCAAAATTGAGTTATGATGAGTAGCGAATTAAAATTAGCAAACTGGTGGGAAGAGCTGGAAAATGACCGGGTTTTGTGTACGCTCTGCCCCAGATACTGTAAAATTGGGGCGGGTCAGTCAGGATTCTGCTTTATTCGCCAAAATATAGACGGAAAATTATACTCCGCCGGTTACGGCAGACCAACGGGATTTGCGGTTGATCCTATTGAGAAGAAACCATTAAATCACTTTTTTCCGGGATCTTCCATCCTGAGTTTTGGAACAGCCGGTTGTAATTTAGGTTGTAAGTTTTGCCAGAACTGGTCAATGAGCAAAAGCCGGCTGGATGATTTAAACGCAATGAGCGCGACCCCTGAACAGGTGGTTGATCTTGCTATCCGGAGAAAGGTTCCTTCCATAGCCTATACTTACAATGATCCAACTATCTTCGGGGAATACGTCATAGATATTTCCAGAATAGGCCGTGATAAAGGCATCAAATCAGTAATGGTTACATCCGGCTATATTGATAAGAAAGCGCGAAAGGACGTTTATAAATATATAGATGCAGCTAATGTTGATTTAAAAGCCTTTACCGAAACTTTTTATCATAAGCTCACATTTTCGCATCTTGGTCCTGTCCTCGACACACTCACGTGGCTTCGTCATGAAACAAATATCTGGTTTGAAATAACAACTTTGCTTATTCCCGGTGAGAATGATTCGGATGACGAAATCAAAAAAATGTGTGAATGGATTCTTAATAATCTTGGTGATAAAATTCCATTACATTTTACCGCTTTCCATCCGGATTTCAAGATGCATGACAAAATTTCCACACCTCCCGCAACGCTCAAACGCGCCCGTAGTATTGCCCAATCTATGGGCATAAAGTACTGTTATGTGGGGAATGTTCATGATTCTGAAGGCCAAACCACATATTGTCCGGAATGTCACACCGCCCTGATCGAACGAGACTGGCATACGGTTTTCATGAACAAAATTCAAAACGGTATGTGTCCTGAGTGTAATGCGGTTATTGCCGGTGTTGGTATCTCATAAAACATAAAAATATTTAAAAAAAATCAACTGAATATCTTGACTCATATGTAAGTAGTCCTTATATTTTGCACTTCTATTTTGAAACAATCATTCCGGCGTAGCTCAATCGGCAGAGCGGGTGGCTGTTAACCACTAGGTTGTAGGTTCGAGTCCTACCGCCGGAGCATTAAGACCTTGTTAAATATAAACTTAGCAAGGTCTTTTTTTTGCCCCGGAACTCAACCGGCTCTAAATCGGAACATCTTATTATTTAATTTCATTTATCCATTTTAAATAATGTCTTCTGACCGTAAAATTGCTGATTCATTAATTTATATCTATATTTCATTATGTGTCCGAAAACTTTCCCGTTGATTTTTATAGCGGTTAAGATCCGCAAGAAGTATTTTTAGCAAATGTTACCAGATTTTAACTAACAGGAGTAAATTATGCTCCAAAAACGGAATACGAATACAATTATCTGGGATTATGACGGCACGCTTGTCGATACCAGACAGAAGAATTTGAATGTCACAAAAAAAATTATAGAAAAGATCAGCGGGAAAAATTCAGATGAATTCCCTGCCCTTCATTCAATCCCAAACTATCAAAAAGCAAATATTGAGTCTGCCAACTGGCGGGAACTTTACAGAAATGAATTCCGGTTAAACGATCATCAGATTGACGAAGCGGGCAGATTATGGACAGAATTTCAGTTGGCGGATCATACTGATGTACCGATCTTCCCTGGGATTGAAAATGTTATTCGTCATCCCGGAATAAAAATTCAGGCGATTGTTTCCCAAAATTCAAGATCAAGCATTGTCGCTAAATTGAAAGAGAATGACCTGCTATCTTTTTTTAACCTAATCATCGGGTATGAAGAAGTTGATATACGAGAGCAAAAGCCCAACCCGCGCGGGTTGTTGTTATGTATCGAAAAGCTGCGCATGTCGAATCCCGGTACTATTTTTTATGTGGGCGACCATGAAACAGACGTGCAGTGCGTGATCAACGCCAACAAATATCTGGAAAAGCAAAAGAGCGAATTGAACCTAAGGAGTATCAGCGCGCTCTACGGAGCAGAAAACGGCGCGGATTCATGGCGGGCAAAACCTGATTTCAAGGCAATTAAAGCGGAAGATATTCTTCAGATCGTGGCTGCCTGTGATTAACAAAAATATTATTGCTTTTCAAATGAAAAAAGCCCTGTCCAATCTGAACAGGGCTTTTGTTTTGCATCAATTAATTAAACAGGTAACGGATTCCAATCTGGGCGCGCCAGCGTGAATCCAGTCCCGGATCATCAATATAAGTCTTGCTTGGTCCCTGATAATGAAATATGGGATCTCCTCCCGCCGTAAATTTGGGGCTTCCGTCTTCATTGGTGGCTAGTTCCAGCGGTGAAGTAGCCGCTGAACTGGCAACTTCTCTCACACCCCAGTCCGAATTGATCAGGTTAGCCACATTTAAGATATCCAGACTAAGCTGGAAAGTGTGTTTGTGACCATTCATATTAATGGCGAAATCCTGCAGAATCCTTAAATCGATATTACTGAACCATGGATTGATCGCGCCAAACCGCTCGGTTATCTCTCCGCGGTGCTCTTTTAAATAATCATCCTGTTCGATAAATTTATTAAACCGGGTCCATTGATCCGCTGCAGTGACAAGATTTCCGTTATCATCAGTGTAATCTTCAAAATTGATTTCACTTTCGTCGCGCGGCACATAAATCAGATCATTTCCTGCCATTCCATCACCGTTTACATCACCTGAATAAAGGAAAGAATACCTGTTGCCGCCGGCGCCGAAGAATCTGTTACCCTCTGCGTATTCGAAAAACATTCCAAAATGAGTGGCCCAACTCTTTGACCAAACATGACGATAGGTGGCTCCGCCGATAAACCTGTGCCGGTTTCCAAACTCTGAATAACCCAATTCCGGTTTGTTCGGATTACCTTTTGTTGGATTCTCAGCCCATAAAACACTGGCAATTTCTGTTGATTTGAGGGTGTTCTTCGCCTCCAGAAACGTGTACGAGAAAGTTGTGTTTAATCCCATATCAAATGACTTACGCAACTGGGCGGTAAAACTGTAATTGTATCCTTTTCCGGTATTATCAATAACGTACACTCCTGCTCCGCCATCCGGATTCAGTTCATTGTTCCCCGCGCCACCATAATAAGGACGGCCGTCAATGGGGAGAGTGCGTACCGGACTAACGAGATCCGCGTTTCTTACAAACACAGAGTTGATATCATCACCATAAATAAATTCGAGAGTGCCCAACAGTCCCCACCAGGGTAGTTTCTGGTCAACCGCCAGGTTCGTCGTCCATACCTGCGGCCATTTGAAATCATCATCCATGGCATTCAGGTCAAAAGACCTTTGATGCGCCGGTAAATTTGGATTCTGACCGGGATTGGAGATGTTGTTTCCAACCCAGACAAACGGCACGCGTCCGGTAAAGATACCTGTCCCGCCCCGAACCTGAGTACTCCTGTCTCCCTTGACATCCCAGTTAAAGCCAAATCGGGGAGAAAACAGGGGTGATGAATCCGGCAGTTTGCTTTGATCTACCGTCTCAGGATTACCCTTCTCATCCAGCAGAGTCAATTCTCTTGAAAACGGATTATCTACCACATCATTGAAATAAAACGGGACATCAACTCTCAACCCGAGCTTCACATTAAAATTTGGTGTGAGTAAATATTCATCCTGGCCATAAACCGCCAGCTGTCCCACATCAATATCTTCTCCTTTATATGGACCGCTCCCAACCATTCCTCTCAGATCAATCGGATCACTGGGATCCGTTGCCGCAAAAAAATCATCAAGAGATGGAAACATACTGCCGTTGGGTATCCCGTCGCCTTCAAAATCAACAAAATACGGCAGGAAAAACACACCATGACGAAATATGTTGAATGAGTTATAAAATGAATAGGTCTCAAAAGTCGTTCCCGCCGTCAATACGTGCTTTCCCTTAAAATAGGTCACGTTATTGGTAAACTGCCATACATCCTGATCCAGGATATTGTTGATCGAAAACGGCTCTTCTCCAAGCGTGGTATAGGTTACCCCGTTTTCGGCGATATCAATGGTAGGAAAATCTTCGCTGAACGGATTTCTGAAATCGCGGAAACGGTTATAACTTGCAAAGAATCGGTTCGTGAGTTTTCCAAATCGGCTGTTCACTTCGAGCGCGTAGGAATTGAGTTCATTGTTTATTTCATAACCCGAATTTCTGAAAGGCAAACTGCTCTGATTCGGTCCGCGGCCGGTTCCACCAAAACTTAAAACAAACGGATGAGGTGGAAGATCACGCCTCGCGTCGAGATAATTATACCTGAAAGAGGCGTTATTGCTTTCATTGATGTTCCAGTCCAGTTTGAAAAGCAGCTTTTCATTATTGGTCTCATGAACATACCCCTCATACGGTCCCGGATCGTACCCGTACACATCTATCATTCTTTGCCGTATGGAGTCCATAATTGCGGCGCTTACGCGTGACTCCCCAAATTCAACGTTACCGTCCCGATCCGCCGCAAAATTTGTCCCCGGGTCATCTCTTCTCTCAAGTTCACCGTTGATAAAGAAAAACAGTTTATTTTCAATAATCGGCCCACTCACTGTAAAACCCGATTGGTTAAAAGAAAGATCAGGATTCGCGATCACCTCTGTACCCTTAACTTTGTTGCCTATAAAATTTTCATCTCTGTAAAAACTGTAGAGAGATCCTCTGAAAGTGTTTGTACCGCTTTTCGTCACCGTATTGATACCGGCACCGGTGAAACCGCCTTCTCTTACATCAAAAGGCGCTACAGAAACCTGAACCTGCTCAACGGCATCATACGGAACAGGTTCTGCATTGGCCTGGCCGCCCGGAGACGGATCATCCAGACCATAAGGATTATTAAAATAAGAACCGTCAAGCGACAGGTTATTGTAAAGCCAGTTTCTCCCCCCGATACTAAAGTTGCCGTCACTTCGAGGATCTAATCGGACTAGATCCCGTGTGCTTCTTTTAACGGAAGGCATCTGAGCTACTTCTTCAGGGTTGATAAATGTTGCCGCCCCTGTTCTGTCACTGTTCATGACCTCGTCACGCTCTGCTATTACCTCAATGGTTTCGCCTGTCAGGGCTTCTTCACGTACTTTAAAATCAATCCGGACGGTCTGTCCTAAACTTAAAAACACATTCCGTTCTTCCATTGGAGTATATCCGACAAATGTCACTGAGACCGTATAGGGTCCCCCCACACGCATATCAAGAATATCAAAAACCCCCCCCGATCTTACAGAAGTGCCATAGGACGTCCCGCTTGGCTCATGTACCGCGACAACATTTGCCCCTTCGAGGGGTACACCCTGGTCATCGGTGACGATTCCGTTTAACGCAGCTTTTGTAACTCCCTGAGCATGGATAGTCAATGGCGCTAACAATACCATAAAAGAGAAAATCACACTAAACAAAAAATTGGTAATCTTCATACACAACCTCCAAAATTGCATGGGATTAATTAAAAGTACGATTAATTAAAAATCCCCCGGATATCAATACCTGTTCCCCTCCTTTCCCCGATATGATGTTGTCAGAAATATATTTTAGAACAAAACGTTATAGATGCATCTTTTGCCGCCGGGAATCATAAACATAAGTCTATATCATCTGCCTGCCCGATGAACTGTAACCGCACTTTTGGATGTTCCTGTCTTTCTCCGAATGATTCAACTACAGATTTTTGGTGGTTAGAATTTTCCGTTACCAGCTGATTAGAGTGTGATAGGATTCAGATTTCGTATCAAAACGCAAAATGAACACTTAATTATAACAAATCGTATATATCCACACAATAAAATAATTTTTATTTCCTAAACCTTTAATTTTATTAAATGGTGGTAACGAAAGTTAGATGTACTAACCAATTTAGTGCCTATAATTTTAAACGCATTATGTCTTCCTGATATTGAATACCCTTATCTTTTAAAATTATGGTGTCTCCCTGATCATTCTTTTAACAGGCGTTTAGAAAAGACCGTAAAAATGATTTTTTTGTTTTTAATTTCTTTGATCTCGAGCAAGAAAAATGGTAATTTCTTAAAATCTGATGTTCAGTTATTTGGAGAGATTATGCGGTCAATATATTTTATACTGTTGTTTTCTTTTGTATTGAGTTTCTGGTCCTGCGGGAAATCACCGGAAAATACAGTTAATTCTCAGAACAAAGAAGAGCTGATAAAACCGTATCAGTATTCCTATCTTATTGAAAACGAACCTGATATATTCTATGGTGAAATTATTTATCTTCCCATCTATTCAGAGATTTTTTACAAAGATCAGAAAAGCACCATACAATTATCCGCGACTTTAAGTATCCATAATACGGACCTGCGTTATCCGGTTACATTGAAAAAAGTATATTATCATGATACAAAGGGCCGTCTGATACGGAAATATATTGACACCAATAGAGTATTATTACCGCTTGAAACATTGAATATTATCATAGAGGATAAGGATAAAACAGGCGGTACCGGGGCAAATTTTATCGTCGAATGGAATACAGAAAATGAAGTGAGCAGCCCGATAGTGGAAGCGTTAATGATCACCACAAAAATGGGTCAGGGAATATCTTTTACATCCACCGGTAAAGTCGTGAAAAAATTTGGTAAAAGCATCCCGGTCAAGCATTAAGAACAAAATCCGATACATTCACACCGACACATCCGCCCGCGCTCAATCACAAAGGATTAAATCCAATCTGACCAGTCAGGCAGAAGCGGATTTTATCGTACCGGCTTGTATCAATAAAAATGATTTGCCGAGTATCTACAAAGAGACTTCAGCGGGCGGTCTGGCAATTCTTGATTCATAAGCGGTAGATGAGCACCGCTCAGATAAGGTAATTTTTTATTCTAAAAGCCTATGATCGCGCCGCAATCTGCCGAATCTCTTTATTCTCCAGTATCTTTTGTTCCGTATCTTCTTTTACGACACTGATCATTGCTAGTCCGATCTCCTCAAGTGTACAGACATAGTTCGGAAACAACGTTTTCCAGACCGGATAAAACGGTGATAAATACCGGTATATTTTATACGCGTTCTTTAATCCTTTCGTCGGCTGAATGTATCCCGGACGAAACATATAAGCGGACTTAAAAGCCATCTTCAGAAGATCGTTTTCGGTCTTCCCCTTTACCCTGGCCCACATCACCTTTCCATTTTCAGAACTGTCGGTTCCGGCTCCCGACACATAACAGAATGTCATATGGGGATTATGTTTTAGCAGCGTTTC
>JBFXGD010000114.1:0-11593 GCA_050178385.1 Calditrichaceae bacterium | reverse complement strand
AACCCCAAACAGAACTCCCGGTTCAGACCAGAAAATTCGTTCTTTATGATTTTCACACCGATCATATTGTACGCCCGGTGGTGGAATATATTCTACAAGAGTGGCAGCTTTTTCTTAAATCCGTATCTTTACAGTTTGCCGGGCTTCAATCAGGAGTTGAAGGACTAAAGGAAAAAGGAATCACTCTTGAAAAATTAAAATCATACACTGAAGAAGAGAAGAAAGAACTCCGGGTTCCGGCAGCGATTTTTGATGAGCTTCTTGATGAAATACACGTTTCCGCAATAAATTCGGACATACTTAAATCCGATGTTCAAAACCGGTTCAACCAAAATTTTGAAAATGTGTTAACCCGCTTTCACAGCAACTGGGAGCTGGCCGGCACATTTCTTCATCCTGTAAAAACCTACGAGAAAAACGGCTTTAATAAACAGTGGGCCTTTCTCGAAAAGAGCTTTAAGAAAATCAGGGAAGCATGGGATTTACATTTTAAGGGAATACGTGAAGACTGGCAGAACAGTCTGGAACTTTCTATTCTGCAGTTAAAACTAAGCCAGATTTACAAGAGTACGATTCGCCGGCTCTATGACCAGATTGAAAAAAAGATGCAGCCATCCATTAAGGATGTGATTGATCTGCTTTCAAAATCCGCGGAAAAATTACGCGCCCCAAAATCCGCCAAAGCATTGAAACAGGCCATAACCACAGAAAACCGCGATCTTATTAAAGAGCTAAGATATGTAAAATTGCCGCATGTACTGGATATGATCGTTCAGACACAGATTATTCAAATTCTGGAGAACTACTCATCCGAATTTGATAAGGCGCGGGGAATTCTTTCCGAAGAACACGTCATTTTTGTTCATCGTGATGATGAAAACACACCGCCAAAATCAAAAATAGACGATATCCCCCTGAAAGAGCTTGTTGACACAGAAATTCTGTCTCAGTTCTCGGGAAAATATAAAAAATTTATCAGTACAATAAGAGAAAACCTGGAGAGCATTTCCCGAACCATCTCAGAAATTGATCAGGTCGTCGAATTTAATCTTGAAGCCGGTTTAAATCTCATTAATCAGGATGACTCCGGCTCGAATTTTAACGAGGCTCAAAAAGTGGTACTTGGGGGATTTGAAAGAGCCGAAAAACTTTTTAATGATCTGCTTTCTCAAAGTGTCAGTATCGCTGAAGAGTGCAATTTACAGCTTTTTGAACGTTCACTCGAATTTGAACAAGAAATACAAAATCTTGCTGATAACGAAAAAATAATTGAATTGAAAATACGATTCGCAAGAGCTAAAACTGAAGAGAGAATCAGGGAATACCGGCACAAAACAATCACTTTTGTAAAATCGATTCTTCCACATATTTTTGTTTTTGTCACGACCAACTTCAAGAAGATCTGGGGTGGATATTCCAGATTTAGAAAAATAACCGGACTCGTTAAACCTGAAACAGTTATCGAAGATCAACTAAGTGTTTTTCTTTCCGACACGCAAAAACAGGTGGCTAAACTGCCCTATGTCTATCAGAGGCTTTTCAGGTTTGAACCGCTTGAGGATGAACGTTTTTATGCAGGTCGCAATGCAGAAATGTCTATGATTGAATATGAATTCACAGACTGGCAAAACGATCAATACGCATCGACGGTTCTGATCGGTGAAAGAGGCAGCGGCAGAACGACTCTGATAAAATTCGCCGAGAAAAAATATTTTCTGAATCACAACATGATTACGCTTGACATCTTAGAAAAATCCTATACAAATAACGATTTACTTCTTCTTCTCAAAAAGGCATTTAAAACCGATGACATTAACAGCCTGGACGAGTTCGAAGAATGGATTCTGCAGGGTAAAGAAAAACATGTTTGCGTTGTAGAAAATATACAGAACTTATTCGTTCGGGTGGTGGACGGATTTGAAAGCATTGAACGTTTTCTCCTGATCGTTTCACGTACATACGGTAAAATTTTCTGGCTTGTCTCCTGCACTCTTTATAGCTGGAACTATCTGGATAAGGTCATCAATATTTCAAGATTCTTTAATAAAGAGATATTCCTCGGTCCTCTTCCAATGGCCGAACTGCAGTCAATCATTTTAAAACGTCACCGCGTGAGTGGATATAATCTTGAATTCGAAGATAACGAAAGCATACGATCCAACCGGAAATTTAAAAAACTTACATCCGATAAAGACCGGCAGAACTTTTTAAAAACACTGTTTTTTAATCAATTAAATGATCTGTCATCCGGAAATGTTACGGTTGCCATGCTTTACTGGTTAGGCTCCATTAAAGAAATATTGTCAGATAAAATCATACTTGCCGCCGATATTGACATGGATTTTTCATTTCTATACGGATTTCCGGCCGAAGATCTTTTTACTCTGGGGGCAATCTTCCAGCATGAAACGCTCTCCCCCAATATTCATGCACTTATTTTTCATCAGAACAGTCAGCAAAGTTTTATGCAACTTACGCGGATGGAAAACCTGGGTCTGATTATAAAGAAAGAACGCGGTTATCAGATACATCCATTTTTGTATCGCCCGCTGATGAGAATTTTAAAAGCAAAGAATATTATCCAATAAGGATTTAATATGAACAGATCATTTTTATCTGCCATTTTCATTCTGGCCATCATAATCGGGATATTTGACTGCCAGCCTTCCTACGGTCAGGCGGTGAAAGATACCTTGGTGCAGGCGGATTCTATCTCGGTAACAAACAATATCAAGGAAAAAATCAGTAGTTCCGGACCAAAAATCCCCTGGTCCATATCTTTTGGGAAAATAATATGGTCTTTTCTGATTTTTCTTATCGCGTTTATTGTAATTAAATATCTGACCCGTCTTCTTGAAGCTCTCGCGGAACGGTTCAGCAATCTGAGGCTTACTATCAAAGGGCTCGTTCCAATATTACGAATTGCCGGATGGACATTTATACTTTATATCATTATCGCGGGAATTATAGCGCCGCCAATAGAAACCCTGATCGCCGTTACGGCATCGGCCGGCATAGCGGTCGGTTTCGCTTCTCAGGATATCCTTAAAAATATTTTTGGCGGTATAATGATCCTGTTCGACCGCCCGTTTCAGGCCGGTGACAAGATAGAAGTTGGATCATACTACGGCGAAGTAGTTCAAATCGGTCTGCGAACAGTGCGAATTGTTACGGCCGACGATTCCCTTGTATCTATTCCAAACAGTGAAATCGTCAATCAATCCGTTTCAAATTCAAACTCGGGAGAATCCAATTGTCAGGTCGTCGCCGAATTTTATCTGCCGCCCAACATCGATCTAATCCGTGCCAAAAAAATTGCTTTCCGCGCCGCCGCGGTATCCAAATATATTTATCTGAATAAACCGATTGCCATAATTATCAAAAATGAAATACATGAAGGACGGTCATTATTAAAAATGCGTCTCAAGGCTTATGTAAATGACATACGGTATGAGTTTGCGTTTGCCAGTGAAATGACTGAAATTGTCATTACTGAGTTTCTAAATCATAAGCTGATCACAGCAGATGAGATGTCTTTTATCAACGGCAAGAACTAAATGGAATTTTACACAGAGATCTGTGATTATAAATAACAACTTTTCTTTAAATTTTCTGTGGGATAAATAATGGATCTTCAGGCAATTTCACAAGTTATTTCCAAAATTCTAAACGTCACCCTCTTTGAGTTGAATCAGACTCCGGTCACAATGTTTTCAATATTGATGTTCATTTTAATGATGTTTATGTTTTTCATCCTGTCCAGAGTAATAAACCGTATGTTGCTGCAAAGAGTCTTTACGAGGCTCCAGCTTGAGACAAACACAAGATTTATGATGCTCAGGATTACCCATTATACGGTGATGGTGATCGGTACCATTGTCGCGTTTCAATTTGTCGGAATCAATCTTGCGGGCCTGGCCGTTATTTTTGGATTGCTTTCCGTTGGTATCGGTTTCGGGCTTCAAAATGTGACATCCAATTTTGTGGCGGGACTTATTTTGTTGTTTGAGCAACCGATCAAAATCGGAGACCGTGTGACGGTTGGTGATACGGAGGGTGATGTTATCGCCATTAATTTCCGGTCAACGACTATTCGTTCGCTTAACAATATCACTATTATCGTACCAAATTCTGAATTTGTGTCTTCAAACGTCATAAACTGGACGCATGGGGATCCAAAGATCAGAGTTGTGCTTGAAGTCGGAGTTTCATACGGCTCTGATCTGGATTTAGTGCTTAAATGTCTGGAAGAGGTCGCTGCCGGTCATCAGGATGTCTTGAAAAATCCCAAACCTGATGTCCTGCTTTCCAGTTTTGGTGATTCATCATGGAATATGCTGCTCCGTGTCTGGATACTTGACACTAAAAGACACCATATAATCCGTTCTGATATTAATTGCGCCATCGTCCGCAAATTCCGGGAAAACTCGATCGAAATACCTTTTCCGCAAAGAGATTTACATCTCCGCAGCGCTGAACCACTTCCGGTTAAAGAGCTTCGGTGAGATTCGGGAAATTGATATTTAATTGTTCTTAATCTTTTTACTGATTATTCTTAGTACTGTATTCACTTTATTACTAAATTACCGATCATTTTGTTTCCTGAATAAGCTGATAGGATAGCCGATGAGTAAAGCAATATTTACATGGAAAGATTACGAAACTATTTCAACTGAGCCAAAAGAACACATCATAGGCAATCTTAAAATTTCATTCATGTATTCCAAGAATGAACTGCTGGCAAACTATGAATATTTTCATAGTCGGAAAGACAACATTATCAGTAAGAAAATCAGCCACGAAAAAATTGCCTGGTCCCGCTGGGCGGTCAAAAAGGAAATAACTAAACTGCAGTTAAAACCTCAGATGCCTGACCGGCCTGTGATTATAAAACCTGACTCTCCCTTCCGGATAGTTAAAAACAGTCAGGCTCAGATTTATGTCCATATTCCTGTCTGGATTCAGCTTGGTATCGCCGGAAGGCACGCCTATCCGCTGCTTGATATACCAACAATCATATTATCAAATACATGGTTTGGAAGCTTTCTTGAAGGTGAATTATGCTACTGGGTTTCATCAGGAGTGCGGCGTCAGATTGAACTCGGCCCGGACCGCCCGTACATGGCCATTTGCCCGATATTTTTGTCTAATAAGTCTGATCAGGATTTACTGGTGGAAAAATTAGCGCTCCGGGTTACAAATTTGTCTTTGTATCAGGATAAGGAACAGCTCTGGGCCGGGGATACAAGTATATTATATAAAGGTGAACAGGACAGTAGCCAGATCGATTTCCCGCAAGGACCGCCGGTTGACGCAAAATCAGCAAAACTCATTAATACCGCACGGGTTCCATCTAAAAAGGGTCTTTCGATCAAAACATTTTCAACATTGAAGGATCTTCCCGGTATGGGAATTTTCACAAATTAAACGAGGCTGATATGGACTTTTTACATTCACTCGGTTTGGACTTTAGCCATTTTTTTACAGAAGAAAAAACAGCTGCCATTATCAGGTTTCTGGCGCTGATATTTATAGGCCTTCCACTGACTTTTATGCTAAGTAAAAGCATAAAAAAATATTTTACTAAAAAACTGAGCGCACAGCAGGGAATGATTTTTGGCAAGCTGGTTATGTATTCAGGTGTCGTGATAATTATTTTTTCCATTTTAAATGATTTCGGGTTTAAATTATCTCATCTCCTTGGCGCCGCCGGAATTGTTGGAATCGCGCTTGGATTCGCGTCTCAGACTTCCGTCTCAAATATCATCAGCGGCCTTTTTCTGATCGCCGAAAAACCGTTTATGGTTGATGATGTCATAACTGTGGGCGGCACCACCGGACAAGTGCTCTCCATTGATGTATTATCCATCAAACTCAGAACCTTTGACAACAAATTTATTCGAATTCCAAATGAAACTATTATAAAAAGTGAGGTGACCAACGTTACCCGCTTTCCTATTCGTCGGCTGGATGTAAATATTGGGGTTGCTTATAAAGAGGATGTCAAAAAAGTAAAATCCGTTCTACTAAATATCGCAGACAAGAATCCGCTTTGCTTACAGGAACCTGAACCTTTGATCATCTTTTCCGGCTTTGGGGATTCATCCATTGATTTTCTCTTTGCCGTGTGGGCTGTAAAAGCGGATTATCTTAAGTTAAAAAACAGCATTCTTGAAGAAATTAAGAATGGTTTTGATGAAGAAGGTATTGAAATTCCTTTCCCACATATATCATTATATACCGGTTCGGAAACAAAACCTTTTCCGGTCACAATTACCAATAATGATGCTCCGGTAACTCATCAAAGCGGAAAAAAGACGGAATGATTTTGTCAGAAAGATTCATGTTCTTCGTGGTGCGTTTAGAAAATTTCACGATAAAGACAAATGGTAATATTAGAACATAGAAAGAATAATATGCCGTTATATTTAAATTTTGCCTTATTGCTGTTTGGCTTTTTACTTTTAATCAAAGGCGCTGATCTTCTTGTTGAAGGTTCTGCGTCGCTCGCGGTTCGTTTTTCTATTTCACCAATGGTTATCGGCCTGACCATTGTTGCTTTCGGCACATCTTCTCCCGAACTAGTGGTGAATATCATCGCCTCCCTTAAGGGAAACGCGGATCTGAGCTTTGGAAATATAATCGGAAGTAATATTGTAAACATTTTGTTAATATTGGGCATTGCGGGCTTAATCAATCCGATTTCAACACACCGGAATACGGTCTGGCGTGAAATACCCTTTGCTCTTCTCGGCTCCTTAGTCTTAATATTCCTGTGCAATGATATTATTTTTGATCACTCGGAGAATATTCTTTCAAGAAGTGAAGGGATCGTACTGCTTTTCTTTTTTATTGTTTTTTTGATATACACTTTTGCAATCTCGAAGGTCGAAACCGATGATACGGAAAAATTCATTGAAATGAATACCGCCAAAACTGTTATTTATATTTTGCTTGGCCTGTCGGGTTTGTTTTTTGGCGGACAATTTGTTGTGAATAATTCTATTGACATAGCTAGGTATTTTAATGTGAGTGACCGGATTATCGGCCTGACAATCGTCGCGATAGGAACTTCGCTTCCGGAGCTCTTTACTTCTGCCGTTGCTGCTTATAAGGGGCAGTCTGATATTGCCATGGGAAATATTCTTGGCTCAAATATCTTCAATATCTTTTTTATTCTTGCTATCTCCGCTCTCATTCGTCCGTTGCCATTCAACTCCGCGATGAATCTGGACTTAATGGTCTTAATCACGGCTTCCTTTCTGCTCTTCTTCACCATGTTTACCGGTAAAAAACGTACGCTTGACCGCTGGGAAGCGGTTCTGTTTTTGGTGATTTATGTGGTATATACTATCTATTTAATCAGCCGCGCATAGTTTTAAAATACATTTTAATCACATTAAAATTGTGAGGTGATTATGAAAACGGCCTCATCACACAAGGTAATCGCATCAGCGATTTTACTGGTATTTGTTTTATCCTTCACTTTGGCAGGTTACACTCAGGAGAAAAATGTAATTCACCGGTTACAGATTCCGGATTCTTCGACGGTTCAAATGATCACGACCATGGACGGATCCACTCTTATAGGCAGGACCATCGATATTATGGATGATATGATTCTGTTTGAAACAGAAATGGGTAATATCTCCCTCAAAATATCCCGTATAAAAAAAATTGATGAAGTACCTGTAAATTCTATCAGGGGAGGAAGTTACTGGTTTCCAAATCCGAATTATACCAGACTATATTTCGCGCCGACAGGAAGGATGCTAAAAAAGGGAAAAGGATATTTTTCCGATTATTACATCTTTTTCCCGGGGATTGCTTATGGCCTGACTGACCGGCTGACAATCGGTGGCGGTTTTTCTATTTTTCCCGGTGTGAGCATGAATGACCAGTTATTCTTCTTCACACCAAAGATCGGCCTGGTTCAGTCAGATGATATTAATCTCGCGGCTGGCGCTTTGATAATAAAAATTCCCGATGAAGATGATTTTGGAACATTCGGAATTCTTTACGGCGTAGGCACTTATGGCAGCGCTGACCGGAGTTTTTCGGTCGGCCTGGGATACGGATTCGCGTCAGGTGATGTAGCCAACGAACCGGTCCTTATGATCGGTGTGGAAAACCGGTTTGCGCGACGGGTAGCTTTTGTAAGTGAAAACTGGATCTTTCCCGGTGTCGATAATCCCCTGATCTCGTACGGATTACGATTTTTTGGTGAATCGATGAGTTTTGATCTTGGTTTTTTTAATGTTCTCGGAAAAGATGCTTTATTTCCGGGTATTCCCTGGGTGGATTTTGTATATAACTTCTGAGCCATCCCTGGCATTTCAGAAGTATGCCTGGTCAGAATTTAAAGAGCGCCGTACATTAAATTCCCCTTCATTAAGATGGGGGACAGCAGGGCGGCGGTAATAAAGAAAATCACAATGGCAATCAGAAGAGTTACTACGAAATAATTGACAAGTTTACCGGCCTGCGGCATTTTAATACTTTCAAGACCCTTATATAAAAGAACGAGCGAATATATTCCGGCGAGGGCAGATACAATCCCAAGTGAAGGAATCAGATTAAAGATTCCGCCAACCCATGCCGCTGTGTACGCGTAAACTGCCACCTTCATAGATGAGACAAGATCCTTTGTTGATCCGAAATTCGGCGCTAAAAAATCTATCACATACCCCACTACA
The DNA here is from genome assembly GCA_050178385.1 of Calditrichaceae bacterium. Lineage (GTDB taxonomy): Bacteria > Calditrichota > Calditrichia > Calditrichales > JBFXGD01 > JBFXGD01. The sequence continues at coordinate 2,897 of JBFXGD010000114.1, read as the reverse complement.
AATACACCAATCAATGACATTATGTATGAAACAACCGCCCAGGTAAATGCTGTTCCCATAGAAAATTTAAATGAACCATATCCGGATGAAATACCAAAAACAGTAAAACCGATAAAACCCGCCGCTGCCGGAATAGCCGCTAAAATAATCGCATAATTTGTAAACAGACCCGACACTGAAGACTGCTCTGTCTTGATAATTTCCCATTCCGCTGCCGGTGTTAACAGAATTCTTTTTATTCTTTCAACGATATTCATTTGAGTCCCCCTGAATTAATATATTACAATGAATTTACCCGGAAATTATCGTGATTACTCTGAAACAGAAAAAATATCTATTATTTGAAATTATTTATTACTTCTAATCTTTGATAACCGGCAAATTGGAGTACTTTAAAATTTAGCATTGTACTGTTGTTCTTTGGTTTACCAGAAAATATAACCAAATGGGCAGGTGGAAGAAATGATAATATATTTTATATTTTTAAATAAGTTCACCGGGGGAATCAATAAATTTGGAAGAAAATACGACTCAAAATTAAAATTGCCTGTCTGTTCAATTCCCGTCATTTTGGATATTATCGAACGGGACAAAGGCGAGAATAGTTACCGGGAACTTATCTGTTGCCATTATAAAACCCTTGTTTTCCAGCAACACTATGCCCTCCCAGTTCCGTGAATCGCTGCCTGAAGCCGGAAACAGATTTATGGTTTCCCGATTAGTCGCGGATATTATCGAATCACTGTATTGCAGTTCAATGATCCTTTCCACTGCTGAATTGGCGAATTTAGAACTCTTTTCACCCTTTATTTTGTGAATACTGCTTTCGGGCGGATTAAGCAGTTTCGCGTCACCGGGGAAAAAATAATTTATTACCCAGAATCGATTACCGGAATCGGCGCATGTCGCGTCTGTGATCCTGTATTCAACAGCGGGGAACGTAATCCGTTTACTCAGATTTAGCGAAAAATCAAATAAAACCGCATAGGGTGAATGATTGACATTGACGCCGTTGGCCTCATAAATCGCCATTACGCCGTTATTTGTAATAACGAGTGATTCAAACGCCATATTGCGTAGATTTACATCAGACGGAATGTCTTTAATGTTGTCTGATTGGATATAAAGCCCGCTGAGATCGGATTTCATGGCGCCCGTGACAATTTGCCCTTTCATTTTCCTGTTTTCTTTGCTTTCTATTGTCAGATATGCCGTGCTGTCTCTAAAGGCAATCGCTTCAAATCCTTCGAAGCCTGCAATTTTTTTGTTAAGCCCCTTCGCAAAGACCGGAATTTTTATCGCATCCAGTGGTTTGTTGTCACCCGATTCCAACCGTTCCAATATTTCGGCCTTTGGAATAGCGAAGATCATTCCGTTACCGTCACTTTGAAAACGTTCAGGGTACTGCGGAAGAATAATCAGGTAATTGTTAAACCAGGCAAGACCTGAAATCTCAATATCATCCCCGGTCAGTTCTTCGGATAGCGGGAGGATAAATACAGGGACCCCTTTTGCCGGGGCAACAGAGCCCTTCCTGCTTATAACGCCGTCCCGGCTGCAGCCGGCCGTTATGATTTGCAGTATAACAATGATTAATAAGATGGTTTTTTTTGACATCCCGTCCCTGCTCTGATAATTTGAGATTCGATTAGAGCTTACTTATTCACTTCACCGAAGCTTTTTAACATTTGTTTGATATTTGTTTTTATCGTCTCAGCGAAAGTGCTTTTCTCCGGACGGAGAAAATTATAAATCGCATTCGCGACTTCAGGCGTTCTCAGATACCCGTATGATTTATGATTATTTTTCTCTTCATTATACGTATAGTCATTGACAACAATAAAATCCTGCGGAGCGACATTTCTGCTGTTTTTTTTGAAATCATCGGCGAGATTATAGTTTATAGCGACTTTATCATCCAGGTCCGAAAAGTTGTACCAGTGATTTTTAATATTTTCCGGAGTGGACACCTGTTTTTCCACCCTGTATTCCTTGCCCTGCTCTTCAAATATTTTTTTCTGAATAGACGGTAATCCTAACGGTGATCCGATGGTGATTAGCGTATCAATTTGGATATCGGGAACAACCTGCGTAAGTACATCATAGGCAATAATGGAACCCATCGAATGCGCGATCAACAGAATTTTTTTATTTCTGTGTCGGATGAGCATATCCGCCAGTTCAATTCTGACTGCTTCACGCGCGCATAATCCGAAATTCGTTTTAACGGGACAATCCTGGTTGTAATAAATATCAAGATCCTTAAACATATTTCGGATAATCAGATCAGAGATAAAATCGTAATTCAGGAAACTGCCTTCATCAAAGAACATTTCATCGAGCCTTCGTTCTATTTTGTCGAGCATTTTTTTCTTTTTCAGATTTGGCGTGACCGTCTTAACATCCGGATTGCCTCGAACATAAGGAGCTTCGATATAAAGCAGATTCTTCTTGTCTTTAATATTAGGATTCAGCGGTTCAGGATGGAGAAGATTTGCCCAGTAAGCTATTTCTAATGTGAATAATTCGTCATTATGACCGATCCGGTTTAATCCCTCCAAAATGGCCTGTTTCCACCATAAATGGAGCAATTCCCTGGGAGGCTTATTGTTCAACCCATGAATACCGATGACAATTTTTTCTTTTCCGGTAATTTTTTCTGATAATAACCGCAGTTGCGAACGCAGATTTAACATGACCGAATCACACTCTTTTGCGCATATGAATATACATTAATCAGTCGCGGCTGATTCCAATAATTTTTCTTTTAACCATTTGGGGCGGTTGGTTGTAAGACCGTCAACGCCTGCATTGATTAATCTTCTCGCTTCCTGTGGATGATCTACCGTCCATACATATAGTTTCATTTCGGAAGCCTTAACTTTCCGCACAAAATC
>JBFXGD010000113.1:0-11618 GCA_050178385.1 Calditrichaceae bacterium | reverse complement strand
GAAATACCGCTTCCGGTGTCGATCACTTCAAGAAAAACATACTCTCCCGCGGTCAGTTTATTATCAATAAATGTATTCACAAAATAATCATCATTGAACCACCTCAGTCCTGTCTTTATTCGTATCTTACCTTTTCTGTCCCCAAACGATTCTGACGCGTTGGTTATTAGATTCATAATGACCTGCCGAATCTGAGCCATGTTGGCTTCGATTGATGGCAACTTGGGTTCGAGTTCATAAATTATTTCGGTTTTCAGGATAGAAACATCAAGCAAATGGACCATTTCGGTTATAATTTTATTAAGATCAGTTGGCACCTTCCCTACGGTTTGTTTACCCGCGTAGGCAAACATTTGATCACATAGATCAGCTCCGCGGTGAGCGCTGGCAATGATGGTATTTATGAAATGCTGTGCTTTCGATTCGGCAGGTTGGTGCATTTGCGCGAGTTCGGCATTTCCGATGACTATCGCCAGGAGATTATTAAAATCATGAGCGATCCCGCCGGCGATCACTCCCAGACTTTCAAGCTTTTGCGCGTTTTGAATCCTGGCCTCAAGCATCTTTCTGTCAGTTACATCCTGAATTGTACCCGCCATTGAAACCGCATTCTTATTTTTATCAATGATAACAGTACCTTTAGAAATCACATAACCGATGGAACCGTCTTTTCGGATAAGGCGATTTTCCACCTGATATATTTTCCCTTCATCGATGGCTTTTTGAATTAATGTTTCAGCGAATTGTTTGTCATCCGGGTGAATAAATGAGATCGCGGTATCGTAATCCGGCTTAATTTCTCCCGGTTTGAATCCAAGAATACGGTACAACTCATTTGTCCATGTCACTTCCCCTGACTGGATATTCCATTCCCAGCTCCCTATATGTGAAATTCTCTGGTTGTTATCCAGCATCGTTTTAACTTTCTCCACAACCTGTTGCAGATGCTGATTTTCTTCCTCAAAAGCTGCTAATCTTGATTTCAGATCCATTAGGAATCTTTCGGATTTTATATTAAAAACAGAATGTTTTTCGGGGAGTCGTTTTTTAGAACGTAAGTACAGAATAAAATTATTCCGTTTATACTCTCATTAGGTTCAAAGGCGGGATTACTTCTGAGCGATTGTTTTTCTGCGCTCCGATATTTATGGACATCTTAAAAACAGGTTTTTTAGAAATCTATATGTCCTCCAGATATTTGGTTAATAATACTTTTACATCAGAATTGACCTTGTATAACCTCTTATAGAATTGAGTATTTTGGTCAATGAGTCGGATATATCCGATTGTCAGATTTCTGAATTTATAATCCCGAAAAACCGATTCACTGACAAACTGGTTTTCCACAAAATCAATATTTTTTAGAGCAAAAGGAATGATAAAATCATTCAGATATGAACTGAAAATTTCATCAATGTATTTTTTCTCATTTAGAGTCTGATAGTATCTGATTAATGCGCTCCTTAGGTAAAAATTTGATATTACTCCCAAATTTCCGCTGCTTTTTATCGATTCATAAGTTGTCGTGTTTGGATCAAAAGGAGAAAACATCGCCATCTCGGCGAAAATCGTCAGAACTGAATCACTATCGACCGGTTCATGTTTCAGAAGAATCAATAGCCGGTTGACCTTGTTTATTTTTAACTCCCCGCTGCTGATTATTGAATCCAGTTCTACGTAATCATTGGTCATGTCATCCGCGAATCCCTGCAGATATTTTTTTTCAAGTTCCCGCGACTTATTGGATTCATACCAGCTGTTCAGCATAAATGCGATAGTGACGCCAAAAATAACGACAAACAGCTCAATCACATAATTTGACCAGTTGATTTTTTTCATTTAATTAGTCCCCCGGAAACATTGAGTTATCCGCCATCACCAATATAATGCCGGCATTATTTTTAAAAAGAGAGTTCAGAACCATTGCGTGTCTGCTATTCTAACATAAAATAGATTAAATTTATAAATTGAAATATAGTGACCGGATTTACATCAACCGGACATCCTGAAGCGAATATACTATGTGATCAGAAAAAAATGATATGGAATTTTTTTTTTAACAGCAGCAATATTAAGTACATCAATAAATAAGGCGGCTCGGGGCCGCCAAAATAAATTATAAAGTCTAAACGATTATTCTGAACATTTTATCTAAGAATTTTATTTACAAATCACTCATACCTTAACGCGTCTATGGGATTCAGTGAGGCCGCTTTGCGCGCCGGATAAAATCCAAAAAATATCCCTACCGCGCCGGAGAACAGGAATGAAATCATAATAATTTCGGGATTTACCAGCGCGTACAGTGTGGTAAATTCATTCATGATATAGATGATGGCAAAGGAAAGCATAATGCCTATAATACCGCCGGAAAGACTCAAAACTATCGCTTCAGTGAGAAATTGAGCCATCACATCAGATTCCCGGGCTCCGACCGATAAACGGATTCCGATCTCACGGGTTCTTTCGGTCACCGACACCAGCATAATATTCATGATTCCAATACCGCCAACAAGAAGTGAGACCGCCGCGATGGAACCTAAAAGCAGGGTCATCACACGGGATGTTTCGGATGCGGTCTCGGTTATTTCCGCCTGATCGCGAATTGTAAAATCATCTCCGTCCCCTTCACTGATCCGGTGAGACTCACGCAGAAGAATTCTCATTTCGGCTTCCGCTTCCTTGATCCGTTCGGTGGATAATGCGCTGGCGTTGATCATATCTACCCAACGTCTGCCTTTCAGCCGGTAAAGCACTGTTGTTGACGGCGCGAGAATTAGATCGTCCTGATCAGTGCCCAATGCGCTCTGCCCTTTCTCCTTCAGCACACCGATTACCGTAAACGGTGTGTTCCGAATTCTGATTTTTTCTCCTGTGGGATCCTGATTCGGAAAAAGCTGATCCGCGATTGTTTTCCCAAGAATAGCCACTTTCTTTTGGGCGCGGATGTCCCGTTCAGTGAAAAAACTGCCATATTCGATCTGCCACGATCTGATAGAAAAATAATCTGTTGATACACCGTAGGTCGTGGTAAACCAGTTACCCTGACCGCCAATGATCTGTGAGCCTGTACGTACCACAGGCGATACCGCGCTTAGCAGTGTTGATTCTTTTTTGAGTTTATCAATATCATCGAATGTGAAGCGGTTAAAACTACCGGCGCCCCTGCTTACACCGCCTGACTGACTGACACCGGGGTAAACAATGATCAGATTTGTCCCGAGAGACTCAATACCCTGCTCAATGGTTGCCTGTGAACCTTCACCTATGGCGACCATGACGATAACCGCGCCAACACCGATGATGATACCCAGGGACGTAAGCAGACTTCGTGTCCTGTTTTTCAAAAGGCTCCTGAAAGCTGCTCTTATTAAATTGCTTATTTGAAACATAGTGATTAGTCCTTATTCATATTGCGGAAAAAATCATCTGTCTGCCCATTGGTAATATCATCTGTACTTTGGTAGTTCCCGATGTCTGCTTTCGCGTTTCGTCTTTTCTCAACTTTCACGTCGTCTAAAATTTTACCGTCACGTAATTGCACGATCCGTTTAGCATACAAAGCGATATCCGCTTCATGTGTCACCAACAAAATGGTGATACCCTGATCATTAAGCTCCTGAAAGACAGAAATGACATCTATGGACGTGCGTGTATCGAGATTACCGGTCGGCTCATCAGCCAGAACAATAGCGGGGCGATTTACCAGCGCTCTGGCGATAGCAACCCGCTGCTGCTGCCCGCCGGAAAGCTGATTTGGCTCGTGGTACACCCGGTCAGATAACCCCACCCGCGCCAGCGCGTCAAGAGCAGCTTTTTTAGGATCCCTGATGCGGCGCGTACGGTCATAAAACAAAGGGAGCTCCACATTTTCGAGCGCGTTTGTCCGGGCAAGAAGATTAAAACCCTGGAAAACAAATCCTATCTTCTGATTCCTGATGTCAGCGTATTCATTTTTGCTCATCACATTCACCAGTTTTCCGTCAAGATAATACTCACCGGCGGTAGAAACGTCCAGACATCCTATCAGATTCATCAGGGTAGATTTTCCCGAACCTGACGATCCCATAATAGCAATAAATTCTCCTTCTTCCACTTTCAAATCCACTCCGCGCAGAGCGTGGACTTTTACATCTCCCATCGTAAAAGTTTTGGTCAGATTTTTTGTCTGAATTACTATATTCATATATTTATACCTGATTTTCGGATTCTGTTTTTTCTGAATCTCTATTATTTAAATTTCCTGAATACAATTTTATTAAAATGGCGGTGGTCCGCCCGGTCTCATTGAAGTCTGTGAACTGTTTGCAGATGTATTCTGACCGCTTCCCGGAACAACTGTTCCTGTAATCACCTCTCTGCCTTCCGTAAGAGTCCGGGATTTGATAATCTCAGTATTGGTTCCGTCCGAAATCCCTGTTTCTATCGGTTCCATGCTCAGTTTCCCATTATCAAGATACCACACCTGTTTAAAGCTGTCTTTTGAAACCCCAGACCGTTTTCCGCTGCCGAATCCGCCACCCATCGCTCTCCTCTTTTGCTTAACAGAATCCGGGAGCGATTCCATGAGTTTTTGTCTGCTCTCTCTGAAATCGGCGAGTAATTTGTCATCCGGCTGAAAACGGAGAGCTGTGTTGGGAACCAGGAGCACGTTCTCCTTTTTTTCGATGATAAAATCGACGGTTGCCGTCATTCCCGGCAGAAGCAGATTCTCCTTGTTGCCGGCTTCTACAACTACTGTATATGTCACCACATTTGAGACTACCGTCGGTTGCAGCCGAACCTGTTTAACGATACCCGTAAAAATTTTTTCTGAATAAGACTGCACATCAAAACGGGCCGGCTGACCTTCCTTAATCAATCCAATATCGCTCTCGTCCACTTCGGCGAGAATTTCCATTTGAGACAAATCCTCAGCGATGACAAACAGCGTTGGAGTTGAAAAGCTCGAGGCCACCGTTTGTCCTTCCTCAACATTTCTCTGAATCACCGTTCCGGAAATGGGCGATTGTATAACGGCGTATTTTAAATTACGTTCTGCCCTCTGCATGGACGCGTTGGCTGATTTCAGATTAGCGGCTTGTGTTTTAACGCTAATACGGTAAGGCAAAAACTCCGCCTCCGAAATTAAGTTTTTTTCATATAGGGGCAGATTCCGGTCATAGTTTGACCGGGCTTCCTCAAGCAAAGCTTCAGCCTTTTCCAAATTAGCTTCGGCATCAAGCACGGTTGATTTCAATAAGACCGTATCCAAAACCGCAAGCAGCTGACCTTTTCTAACCTCATCATTAAAATCCGCATACACTTTCGCGATGGTGCCGGAAACCTGAGTTCCCACCTCCACCGTCGTTACAGGGCTTAGCGTACCGCTGCTCGAAATGGTATTTTCCACATCACCCCTTTTTATCTCACCTGTTTGAAATTCGGTTTTATTGCCGGTTCCAATTGAACCGTTAATAATGATATATATAATAACGACGATTATCAGAGCTGCCGAACCGACTATCATTTTCTTCTTCATCAATCTTCTCCGATTACCTAATTAAACATTGTGATTACTTCTTCGATATTTCCGCCGAAATAATAAACAGCCGCGTATTTAAGAAGTAAATTATAATCAGCGCTAACTTTTTGATAAGCCGCCGTTACATAATTTGCGCGAACCTGGCTCATTTCCACATAAGTGCTGGAGCCGACCCGGTATCTTTCTTCCGATATCTTCAGAGCTTCCGACGCGAATTCTTTTTTTGCCTGAGCCAGTTCTTTTTGTTTTAACGCTGTCTTGTAATCAAACATCGCCTGACGGATTTCATTGCCGATTTCCAGTTCCAAATCTTCCAGTATCATTTTTTGTGTCGATAACTGGATGCCGGCCTGCTGAACATTATATTTTGTATAAAATCGGTCAAACAATGGAACAGATACTGAAATTCCTAATCTGACATAGGGATTTTCATCGAAAAGCTGATCCGAAAAGCTGTAACCCGGAACAGAACCCGAATAGTTTGATCCCGCGCTCGCAGTCAATGAAACCGAAGGCCAGTAACCCGATTTAGCGGCACGGATCTGTTCAGTCCCGGATTTAACATTTAGCTGTTGTGCCTGTAAATCAAATCGCCGCGTATTTACTTTTATCAGAAACGTATCGTCGTCCGGACCGGAACTTATGATTTTCTGAGTAATGAGATCGATGTCCGGCGCGATAAATTTTATATCATCTGCCATCTGGTATCCGAGAGTCCGTGAAAGTAAATTCCGGCTGACTTCATATTCACTCGCGGCGTTTAGGACATTTAGCTCGCTCTGCTTGATATCTGCAAGCTGTTGATATACATCCGCCATAGAACGATTGCCAACTTTCTGGAATTCCTCAATCTGCTTCAACTGATTCATCTGCGCACCCAGATTATTTTTCTCAATCCCGATAAATTCATTATTCAGAACAACCTGGATAAAACGGGAAATGGTCTCAAAAACAACTGATTCACGGCTTCTGTCGTAGCCCGCCTCTACTGCAGCCAAATCCAGACCGGCTTTATTAAACCGGGATATATCATAAAAACCGTTAAAGAGATTCAGACTGGATGAAACCGACGCGTTAACCGATTCATTCTCATCTCCCGTTTTTGGATAATTTTTTGATGATGAGAGCGATGCGGACAGGTTTGGGAAAAATTCCATTCTTGATTGTTTTACATCTATTCCCGCGCCGGATACCGAGTTTGAATTTATCCTGAGAGATATATTTTGCTTTAACGCCAGTTGAATGGCTTCATTCAGACCCAACGTCTTTCCTGAATCATCCGCCGCTGTGAACCCTGGCAAAATCAATAAAAGAAGTAGGAGCCCGCTCCAATTGCCTGATATTCGTGAACGTATTATCATGATCTTCCCTTAACTTATTATTAAAATCTCCGCTTTCCTTTGCCGCCCCGGCCGGATCCTCCACCCTGTTGCATAGATGACCGCTTTTCTTCTAAATACTTATCATAAAGTTCTTTTTGCTCATCCGAAAGTACCTCTTTGATTTTATTCTCATATACTTTCATGATGGTCTGCATTTTCATCATCATTTCTCTGCGGTCACCCGAATTTTCCTCTCTCATTTTTTCCATCTCCGCCTGCTGCGCCTCGATGATGGGTTCTATCTGAATGACCTGATCATCTGTAAGTTTCAATTTTTCTTTTAAATTTTGGAGTTCTCTATTATTGGTTTCGCGCGGAATGGTAATTTTGCTCTGGATTTCCGGAAATTTTTTCTGTTGTTCCGGTGTCAGAATATTATAGATTTGCCGGGCGGTTAATGATTGCAGGTCATTCATGGCCGCTCTTATCGCGCCGGGATCACCCCGATTAATGGTTTTTAAATTCTCCGATTCACGGATTGAATATTCATAAATTTCTTGTACCTGGGTTTTTTGGGCTTCCGTTAATTCAAGATCCTGTTGGAGCATATCAATCTTCGAACTGACAAAATCCTGATCTTGCGCAAAAACGGCTGTGTATAATATGATGCTGCTGACCATAACCAATATTTTATAACGAATCACTAAAAACTCCCTTCTGAGTTCAATCTTCGATATTTTGGACTGATATTTTTACAAAACGATTATTACTAAATAATTTCAGGAATGTAACAAATTGTAACATGGCTCATATCATTTTAAGAATTAATATTTCAAATCATGATTATAACTAAAATTTTTTACATCCATCATACTCATTAGACAATTAAGAGGCTCTGAACTTGCAGATTTTGAAGATATTTTTAATAAATTTATGTAAGACAGAATGTTTTCTGTTCAGCCTGAAAGAAACTCATGGTTGATGTTCTATATAAGGGATTAAGTACTTCCGATTGAAGTCATGACAACGATGTCCGAATCACAATGCAATGTTCACGATATGGACAATAAGTAGTCTCTCAGCGCGGACGCATTATTGTTTTCAATGTTTTTTGATGCATAGACCAATGTGACTGACACGTTTTTTGATTTGTCGATAAGTTCTTTAACTTCCGAATCATGGTCGCGCAGTTCCGCGAAATATTTTTCTTTAAATTCAGCACATTTTTCGGGATGCTTATGAGCCCATTTCCGGAGTTCATTGCTTGGTGAAATTTCTTTCAGCCAGAGATCAATTTTGATCTTATCCTTTGTCAAGCCGCGGGGCCAAAGCCGGTCAACCAGCACCCTGAACCCGTCTGTCTCATCAGGTTCATCATAAACACGCTTGATAGTGATCGACATGATATTCCTTTTATCTGAATATTTCATGATAACGCACCAGACCGGCGCATTTTTTCATAGCGCCCTGTTTTAATTCAAGAGCCATAAAGACATCGTCCGGGACCTCATATTCGGACCAAATTCCAAATTTCACCGCGGGCATAAATCCAAACCGGGGATAATACTCAGGATGACCAAGAACAACAACCGCTTCATAACCGGCATCTTCGCATCTTTTTAGACCTTCACGCACCAGCTTTGAACCAAATCCCTGATTCTGGTATTGCGGAAGAACCGCCATCGGCGCCAAACCCGCAATTGCTGTATTCACGGTATGATCTTCGGGTATAACAGGGGTAAATAAAATGTGCCCAACAAGCTTTCTATCCATTTCAGCCACAAGCGAAATATACGATATGCCGCTTTCCCGGATTTGATCAACCATCCGGGCCTCGTCTCCGGTTTCAAAGGCCGCCGAATTAATCATTCTGATATCGTCAATGTCTTCTTTTTTTTCAGCTCTGATCAGCACTGTTTAATTCCTTTATTTTTGCCTGCCTTCGATTCGAAATTTCCGGTACAAAATATCCATCAAACCCGGGAACGCCGTATTCAGGATCACCATGGGACGATACAATGACGGAACAATGACATCCCCTTTATTTTTACGGATTCCCTTAATCACCGCGTCGGCAACCTTACCGGGGGAAATTTTTGGTGATATAAAAGGAACGCTCAGATTTTCGATCATGGGTGTGTCAACCCTTCCGGGGAATACGGTAGTCACCGACACGCCTGAACCATGCAGCTCCTGTCTCAATACATCGCAAAATCCCGCCAGAGCCGATTTTGCCGCCACATAAGGCCCGTCTCCGCGAATGCCTTTTCTGGCATCAAGAGAATTGATGACGGCAATGTGTCCGGCGCCCCGCTCAAGCATATGGGGCAGCGCTTCTTTAATACCGAAGACAGCGCCGTAGAAATTCACGGCCATGGATTTTTCGAACTGGTCGATACCTATGTCAGCTATATTTCCCTGGATGTACTGCCCGGCATTGGCGATAAAAATATCAATTTGCTCCCACCTGTTCAAAGTTTCCTTTATCAGATTTTCCATATCCTGTTTCTTACTGATATCTGCGGGAATGGCAAAAGCTTCAGCCCCGCCTTCACGTATGGATGTTTCAAGCCGGTTAAGTTCCGCCGCGTTTCTGGAGGCCAGCACAACACGCGCTTTTAACTTTGCGAATTTCAGGGCTAATGAACGGCCGATTCCACTGGACGCACCGGTGATGATGATGACTTTTTTTTCAAAGCTCATTAGATCTCCGATATGATAAACCACTCTTTGTTCAGAAGTATCCGATACTCAAATTCCTTTACGAGATCCGCAGCAACATTTGCGTTATCAATAAGCGCCTGATTTCTGTTTTTAAGAAAATTCTGAAACTCCGCTTCACCCTTCCAGAATGATGTTTTAAGAAATCTTTCACCGCTTTGAATGTGTCCCGAGAAAAATCCCTGTATCAGCCCCTCCTGCTGTATCAGTTCGGGAATCAGATTCTCGGCATGAGCGCCGGTAAAATGACCGGTTTGTTCCGGAATCACCAGGAAATCAGATATTTTGAGAAATTCACTCTCAGCGACATTATCAAAAACATTACGGGAATCATTTTTTAATACCGTATCCACATTAAACACGGTAGATATATTAACGGTGTAATAGTTGTCCTGTTGATTTCCGGCAATTATGTTTTCATGAATATTATCCATAAAATTCTGATGATGCTCAATTGATTCCCAGAAAGCAAGAATCACCATCATTTCCGGATCATCAATGGTACGCCCGCCGGTTTGAAACAGGAATCCTTCAACACCGGATAATGCAGACCATTGCATCTGCGCCTGATGAAATCCCGCATACTTTTCCGCGGGAACTTTACAACGTATAAATTTGCAAATCATAAAATTGTCTCTGTTTTTCAGTTACTATTTTGGTTTAGCTATAAGGATTAATGAGGACAAATCATCCCATTTGCCGGTATAAATGAGAGAATTTTGTCAGTCCAGGATGACCACTTCATCCCCTGTTTTGATCCTTCCGGTTTGGTTATGAATAAGATTGTGCCCGAAAAGCACCTTGTTTTTCCCTTCCAGCCTGTAGGTGGCGAGCGTGCGCATCGGCTCCTTACTTTTCCGGGCCGTATCGGGATCTATGGTTGTGATAACACACCTCGCGCAGGGTTTGACCGAGCTAAACTCAATCGACCCGATACGGATTTTTTTCCAGTGATCTTCTGCATACGGCAGTGATCCGCTAACCACTATGTTAGGCCGGAAACGGATTACGGGAACGGGACTGTCTAAGCGCCGGTTAAGATCATTAACCGAGGCTTCAGAGATTAAGAGAAACGGAAAACCATCCACAAAATCAACATGCGCTGACCGGTCATCTGTATAATCGGGATCGACATCACGGTTAAAATCATCCGCCATCTGAACCAGCCGGCAGGGAGTTCCGAGAAATTCGCTCAACCATTGGGCGGCTTCCTCTCCCTGATCCACCGCGACACAGCGGTCCTTCCAAATATTCACATCGATGCGGTCGCCCCGGTAAGTCGGAGTTACATATATATCAGGCATTCGGGGTGCGCTGAGATGGAGACGTGAATCTGAAATATTTGGATGAATAAGCGCCATACGGGGATGATTTCTCTGTGTCATAAATTCACCATCCGTACCAGTCAGCATAAATCGCCGGTCATTTTCAATGCCCTTTGGGCCGATCACCGCCTCCTTAAGACTGATTCCCCGGCAGGATTTAACCGGATAATAATGCAAAGATGATACTTTTATAACCGTCATTTGCCCCTCATACGAATCTATGCTAAGTTCACACGCCATTATCGCAACGAATTCAGTGATATTTTATGCATTTCCGGGATTTAAGTCAACCTGCCGGATGATGGAAACTAACTTAATCTGGCTTCCATCCCGGTCATATATCGTTCCTATATGGTAATATATTGTTCCTTCCAGGTCATATCTCGTTCCTACCCGGTCATTTATCATCCCTTCCAGGTCATATATCGTTCCTACGAGGTAATTTATTGTTCCTACCCGGTCATTCATCATTCCTTCCCGGTAATATGTTGCTCCTACGTGGTCATTTATCGTTCCTATGTGGTAATATACCATTGCGTGGTGAATAAGATTTCAGCTTATAGCCTAAAATAAAAAATCCCCGCGGAGTTTTTAATTTCGTCCGCAGGGAAAAGAATGATATTATCTCTCTATTTAACCAGAGAGTATTGCCTTCAATATGAAAATATTTCCTTATTTGATTAGCATTAGTTTGTCGGTTTTAACAAACATATCGGTTTCAAATCT
>JBFXGD010000112.1:0-11624 GCA_050178385.1 Calditrichaceae bacterium | reverse complement strand
CTGTTTACCCGATCGGAACCGAGAATAGCATGAACACCGTTTGAAGTATATACTTTACACCCTTTTTCTTCCAGCTCTGTTTTAATTTTATCCGATAATTCCGGGTCCATGTTCAGCATAACCCTATCCTGCGCCTCTACGACTGTCACACGAAGCCCCTGCCTTGAGAGAGCTTCGGCCATTTCCAGACCGATGTAGCCACCGCCCACAATCACAGCATTCGCGGGGTGCTCATTCCCGATGTATGATTTTATATTCTGTCCGTCGGTCAGGTTTCTGACCACAAAAACATTCTTTAAATCTTTTCCGGGGATGGGAGGAACCGTGGCGCGCGCTCCTGTTGCGATAATTAGTTTATCATAGGGGTAATCAGTAATCATCCCCGTTTTAAGTTCCCGAATCTCGACGGTCTTCTCCCTGGGATTAAAGGATAATCCCTCCTGATTTAAGCGGACATCAATATTTCTTTTTTGTCTGAATTCATCCGCGGTTATGGCAATCAGCGTTTCAGCTTCTTTGATATCGTTTGAAATAAAATAGGGTAACCCGCAGGATCCGTAAGAAACCGCGTTCTCTTTCTGAAAGACAATAATCGATGCATCAGGATCATTTCTTCTTGCCCTGCTCGCTGCGGACATGCCCGCGGCAACACCACCGATCACTACTATTTTTCTACTCATTTTTTGCTCCTTTTCGGATACAGGAGATTATATTTTAAAAGCCGCGCTAAATTATCCCGTGCAAACTGCCGCCCCTGACGCCAAGCGCGTCAACTCTTTTAGTGATTTCAGGATTCTCAACAAGCGGAGGCGCGTGATGTGGTTTTATTCTCGCGTCAATGACCAACGGCCCGCCGCATCCCCAATGTTTATGATCAAAAAAACTGTCGACACCATATATATCATGAGACGGATTTGATCTCGTAAATGTTACCCATAAGAAATTATTCAGATTGTGAGAAGCAAATTTACTGTCATCGACAACAACGATCATCGCAATTCCACCCACACCTTTGTTATTCTCCAGCCAGACGTTTAGCTGTTCCATTACCCGATACCCGGTCCCGGCCTCTTCAAATTTTGGGCCTTTTATTGTTAAAACCCCCGGTATGACTAATTTTGGATCAACAAAATCATCAGGGAGTTTCAAGTTTAGCGGTAATTTCTGTACAAGAGTCCGGCGCTTTCTTCCCGCCGCCGCGATTATCACCTTTGATCCTTCATTTAATCCGGTACCGGAATAATCCAGGGTATCAATCGTGGTATTTGTCTGAAAATGAAGATCGCGTTTCCAATCCACGCGTTCAAGCACATGGATCAGATATTCGTCGATCTCATGAACATTCAAACCGGGATTATCCTCATGCGCGGTGATAAAAAGATATTTCGCCAGTGACAATTGTCCAAATCCCAGGATGGCATTAGCGATTGTCAAAATTTCACGGGGTTGGCGGTCATTCTCATAGGGTACATAACGCTCGCTGCCGATAGCCAGAAGAAGCGGATGAACCCCTGCGGCATCCACCGCGTGGACCGCTTTTAATCCGGGTATGGTTTCCGGGATGACCGGACCGGTGATATCATGAACAAGCTGTCCGAAAACCGTATCCTCCTGCGGTGGTCTCCCTACCACTGTAAAAGGCCATACCGCGTCCCGTCTGTGATACACTTTATCGATCCTGAGCACAGGAAAATCATGTTTTAAGCTGTAATATCCAAGATGATCCCCAAAAGGCCCCTCCGGAAGGAGATCACCCGGCATCACCGTTCCGGTTATGCAGAAATCGGCCTCTGCCGCGATCGTATATCCCTTCCTTTTTAAATACCTGAAACGTCTGCCGTTCATGGCGCCCGCGAAAGCGACCTCCGGCAATCCTTCGGGCAAAGGCATCACCGCGGCAAAAGTATTCGCGGGAGGACCTCCGATAAAGACACTGACCTTTAGTGGTTCGCCTTTGCGCAACGCGGCAGCATGATGGGCTCCAATCCCCCGGTGGATCTGATAATGCATCCCCACTTCATTGTTCAATTCATAACGGTTGCCGGCAAGCTGAATTCGATACATCCCCAGATTTGATTTCATAATACCCGGAAGTTCGGGATTCTCTGTATACACCTGAGGAAGGGTGATAAATGCGCCTCCGTCCCCGGGCCAGGACTGGATCTGAGGTAATTGATCTATGGCTGTTTGTTGAGAAAGTACCGGACCGGCAAAGACTCGTTTCGGCCATGAATGGTACAAAGTTTTTGAAATACTCCCCCATTTTGCAGGATTTTTTATCGCTTCGGCAGGATCACCTTTCATCGCGATTAATTTCTTTACAGGATCGAGTGTATCCCTAAAAATAAATCTTGCTCTGGCCAACGATCCAAACAAATTTGACACGGCGGGAAAAGGACTACCTTTAACCCGTTCAAAATATATAGCGGGCCCGTCCGCTTCATAAACCCTTCGCTGAATCTCCGCCATTTCCAGATAGGGATCTGTTTCTTCTTTTATTCTTATAAGATGACCATGTTTTTCCAGATCATTCACACATTCCAATGTGCTTTTATAACCCACTCTGAAACCTCTTAAATCGATTCATTTTTAGTGACTTTCGGTCATCATTCATAGGCAAATTGTATGACAAACTGCGTTTTGATAAGATAACGCCATAATCTGTTTAATTCAATGTAATTAGAAGGCAAAAAAAAGAGGTACCCGAAAACTCGGATACCTCTGTTATAAAAAACAACTGTATCAGGTACCCCTGACAGCATGTTTTAATTTATTCAGTCTGATCCTGATCATCAAAGCTGAAAGAAGCAGTAATACGACCAGTATTCCATAGAATTGGTCATGTGTAAGCGTATTATAAAATTTGCCGATAAAACCGGAGAGATAATTACCGACGGCTGTGGCGGCAAACCAGCCGCCCATCATTAATCCGCGCATACGCGCCGGCGCAACCTTTGATACAAACGAAAGACCCATCGGACTCAAAAACAATTCACCAAAAGTGATTACAAAATATGTTGAGATCAGCCAGTTTGGTGACATATCATTGGCATCCGCGTTCCCACCCATTAGAGAAGCAACAACCATAACGAGCATCGCCGCTCCGGATATCATCATACCAAATCCCATTTTTGCCGGTGTGGATGGTTCTTTTCCTTTTTTATTAAGCCAGTTAAAAAATGTAACCACCACCGGAGTCAGAATAAGTATAAATAATGGGTTAAAAGTGGCATAGGTTTCAGGCTTCAGCCAATCAAGTTTCACGGTTGAACGCTGAGCAAACAGGGTTAACGCGAAACCGTTCTGATGAAATGACATCCAAAAGAAAACAACAATAGCAAAAACCGTGACCAACGCAAATATTCGCTCTTTTTCTACTTCCGGGCTCAATTGTTCACCTTCCTGCAATTTCTGATTTGCAGCGCCCGCGGCATTCTTGTTATCAGCATGGATATAATTCTTTTTAAATATTTCGAATACAAGCAACGATAAAACCATTCCAACAGCTGCAGCCCCAAAAGCAGCATTATATGTACCGAAATAATCGTGCAGCCAGGTGGCGGCAAGCGGAGCTATGAAAGCCCCAAGATTAATTCCCATATAGAATATATTGTATCCGACATCTTTATACTGACTACCGGGTTCATATAAATTTCCAACCAAAACCGATATATTCGCTTTGAATAATCCATTTCCTATAACCATGACAGTAAGCGCGCTATAGAAAAGCCACAGTTTTTCCAGACCGGAATAAGCAAGCATGGCGTATCCGATACCAAGAATCAAAGCGCCAAGCATGATGGTTTTTCTGTAACCTAAAAGGCGATCCGCGATCCATCCGCCTGCAACCGGAGTAAAATACACAAAGGCCAGGAATATACCGTATACATCACCCTTCTGCGAATCTGTCCAGCCGAAAGACTCATCCATGTATAGCACAAAAACAGCAAGCATGGTATAAAATCCGAACCGTTCCCACATCTCTGTAAAAAACAAGGTCATCAATCCTTTAGGATGATTTTTGAGCATGAAATCTCCTCAGTTTTGTCAAATGTTTATATTTTTATTTCAATTATGTTCGCAAAATTCTTCTGTTTTTTACAGAAAAGATAAAAATATAAATAATTTTAAAGCGTAATCAAAATGACTTTTGTCTTTTTGTCATCGGAACTAACTTGAAATAAGAAGTTTGGGCTTTGGATTAAATTCCTGATTGATTAAAAAGTACTTCTTTGTTTAAGCTGAAACCCGATTTCACAAATCCAGTTTTTCTAAATCCATTGCCCATGATGATAATTTATCCTTGCCTTTGAACACAAATCCCCAGTTTCTATACAAACGACTATTGATTTGGAGCAGGCTTTCAAAACCAGTGATTATACCATCTTCTGAGCTGTACATTGATAGAATTGAATCCGCGATCACCATTAAACGACCGGTCAGCAATCCAAAAACCGGATTTACTGATTTCCAGGTAGTAAAATCTTTTCCATCTCTAAAAGGTATTATTTCATAATTATTTTTAATTTCGGCGTCGATTAAGCCCTTCACATACATAGTTCCATCGCTGACCCATAATCCGGCAGTGTGTTTAATTATTACTTTTCCATGCGCATGATTGGAAATTCCGTCGGCATCAGTATATACTCCGGCCGCTTTCCATTTTCCTTCTTTAAATAGAAAAGAATGTCCGTTCATTATCCCACTCCCGTGAAATCGGTTTTATCTTTACATACTTTTCGGTTAATACAATCGGTGATCACCTTGACACCAATCATATTTTCAACATTTATTATTAAAAATCGACATTACATGGTCTGCATCCAGAAAATTTTCAAGTAAATATTCCGGATTCTCCGCAAGCAATTCTTCTTTTGTTGTAAAACCCGTGTATATCGCCAGACATTTCAGGTTATTTGCTTTCGCGCATGCTACATCATGAATACTATCCCCAATTATCCAGATATCTTCAGGGGCAAAAGTCTGATCAAAATATTTTTCGGACCGCCGTATGGCGAGTGGCGGCAGGAAAGCCCTGTCAATGTGGTCACTTCCAAACGCGCCCACCGCAAAATAATGATATAAGCCGGCGGCCGATAACTTAATTCTTGCCCCCTGCATAATGTTGCCGGTAACCAAACCAAGAAAAATGTTCTCATCGCTGACACAGCGATCAAGCAGCTCCACGACACCCGGGAGGACAAGCGGAGGGTTGTCGGGTGTAATTCGTTCTTCAAGAACCCGAACAAACTCATCAAGAATCTCTTTTTCCAGTTGGGGTGTAATTTGGTCTTTAAATCCGTTCGCCATCAGCAAGTCATGTACAATTTTTGGATCTGTCATTCCGGAAAATTTTAGTGTTTCTCCGTTTTGATACTCCGGGAAACGATGCCGCACAACTTCCAAAAATGCTTTTTTAGGAATACCGCGGCCTAAAAGCAGTGTTCCGTCTATATCAAAAAGTAATAGTTTTTTTCGCATAGTCCTTCTTTTATTCTTCCGTACGGTTTGACGCATAAATCAAACATCTCTTTTTGTTTTGATCAGTATCCAAGACGATTCAGTTTCTTGTCGTCTTTACGCCAGTCTTCGTTCACCTTAACCCTTAAATCAAGGAAAACTCCCCGATCCAAAAACGTTTCGATTTCCGCGCGGGCTTCAGAACCGATAGACTTGAGTGCCTCCCCCTTATTGCCTATCAGAATTCCCTTCTGGGATTTTCGTTCCACATAAATCACTGCTGAAATATAATCTTTGCCCTTATCTCTTTCTGTAAAAGTCTCAATTTCCACTTCGGTTGAATAAGGAATTTCCTGCCAGAATTTTTCAAATATTTTCTCTCTGATAATTTCGGCTACAAAAAATCGCTCAGGACGATCCGTTAGAGTATCCGGCGGATAGTATGGCGGACTGAGCGGCAGCAGAGAGGACATTTCTTTCTCAAGTTCAGCCATTCCGTCCTTCTTTAGGGCGGATATGGGAATAATCGATTGGAATGGATAATGTTTACTGTATTTTTCAATAAGCGGAAGCAAATCGGCTTTGGGTATTATGTCCACCTTATTCAGAATCAGAACGACAGGTTTTTGTTTGGGATTCAACGAATTGATATCAAGTCTGACGGGATGCGTTTTTTGTTTCGCGTCAACAATCATTAATATTAAATCCGCGTCATCAAGCGCGCTGCCCACATTTTGCATCATACGTTTTTGTAAATTGTATTTTGGTTCTAATATTCCCGGTGTATCTATAAAGATCGCCTGAAGATCTTTTTTGTTTAAGATGCCCAGTACTCTCCTTCGGGTGGTCTGCGGTTTTGATGATATAATTGATAATTTAATATCCAGCAAGGAATTCATCAATGTTGATTTACCAGCATTCGGTAAACCGATTATTGCCACATATCCTGCCCTGAATTCCGACGAAATTGTTTCCATTACCCGACCACCTTAATAAGTTTATCGATTAAAATTATTCTTTCATTCATTTTTTTAAATTCTGTTTCTTTGATAACCTCTTGCGTCATAAATTCAGTAATGACCCCGCTTTTTCCGATAAAAATATATGCCAGATTATCAAAATTGTTCAATAAATCCAAAAATGATTTTTTATTCAGTAATCGTTGTACAGCTTCTCCCGAAACCGGACGAATAATCAGTTCGGAGCCTGAAGCGGTTGTTATGGATTTAAAATCCTGCATTTCTCCCGCCTCCTGCGATTCCAGCCATTTTTTATCTGAAATTGACAATGAAACCGAACCGCTTCTTTCGTAACTTATATCAATATAAGTCATTCGGCCGTCAGTCGATTTTGCCGTGCTGAAATTGACCGTTAATCCAAAGTTATTATACTTTCCGTGGAATATCGGCCTGCTGGCAAATCCTCTGCGAATCACCTGTCCATCATAATTATCTTCCAGATCAAGCAGATTACGGTGAACCGCGTCCCAGGATGTTTTGCGCAGCCAAACCATCAATCCCCAAATACCAAAAACAATGATCAGTATCATTAAAATTGTAAAAAACATCTTTTCCTTTCATTGCCGAAACATTTTAAATAACTGAAATCCTGTTGTTATATTCTGGATTAAGCCTGGCTGATAGACGGCTTGTTTGATAAATACAAAATCTCCTGCGCACTCTCTTCTTTTATCTTTTTGTCTGTGTTTAAGATAAATAGATGGGCATTGGTGAAAAACATGCGATAAATATAACATAAGAAATCCAGCCAAGAATTATTCGGAAAGATCCCAGCTCGGCCCTGTCGTTCAGAGTCGGCGGATGTTTAAATCTGATGAATACAAGAATCAGGACTGACCAAAGGACCCAGATATATGAATTATAATTTGATATCAAATAGACGTTTAACAGAATCAGCAAGACGAACGCTCCCATGGCAACAAATCGCGCCCGATGTCCAAACATTGAAAAGGTGATATGTCCGCCGTCTAATTGTCCGATCGGCATCAGATTGATGGCCGTAACCAAAAGTCCGAACCAGCCCGCGAATATAAATGGGAAATGATACATTTCACTCATGGGAAGTCGCTGGCCGCCAAAAAACGATGCGATAAAATCATACAACAGCGTGTTCCCAAGCGTCAGGGCTACACCGTCCGGCGAATCGAGTGGATGGATCTGAGCGATATAATTATATATCCCGGCTTCGTCAGGCAGCATAGAAAAGCCAGCTATCAGGAACAAAACGCTTAATACAAATCCCGCCAATGGACCCGCGATTCCAATATCAAAAAGCGCCTTTTTATCCGGAATGGGCGAACGCATCTTTATAAACGCGCCAAGTGTCCCCGGATGAAATCCCGGAATAAAAAACGGAATAAAATACGGGAGCGTCACATCTACTTTGTAATAGCGTGAATACAGATAGTGTCCCATCTCGTGAGCAAATAATATCGCCAGCAGCGCGAATGAATAGGCAAAGCCAAATGAGAAATCTTCCAGGGATGCAAACGGGTTTTTTCCACGCAGCAGGGCACCTGTCATGGTTGTTGTTACAATCGTAAGCAAAAAAAGGATAATATGTAATAAATATTTATTTTTACGCTCTATTCTGCGTCCCTGTAACAACCTTAGATAATACTTTTTTGCTGACATTTCCGCTTCAGAGAAAATGCCTTCATTAAGCAATTCATCCTGGATCCGGCGTACTTCATCTTCGGATATTTTATTACGCTGTTTTTTATAAACCGGAACGCCATAGAATCGACTAAACCAGTCTAGCTGCATTCTGCCGGAAATTATTTTTTCAGACTGAATGATTAATTCTTTGATACCCAACTCTTTTCCGTCCTGTAAGAATATGTATTTACAACCGGCAGAGATTGTAAATTACGAACTTCTCCTGTTATTTATATGATTCTGCACCGGCTTATTTTTTACCCTTCATCTCCTGAATTTTGCCTGTCATGGGGACAAAACGGACCGGTAAAACATTCTCCATGGAGAGCCCGCTCTCATTCTTGCTTACCAAAACCAGTTCCTGCACATACTCACCAACCGGAAGCACCATCTTGCCACCGACTTTCAACTGTTCAATCAGCAAAGGAGGTATTGTCGGCGGCGCGGCTGTTACAATGATCGCGTCAAAGGGAGCCTTTTCCGGCCAGCCTAAATAACCGTCTCCGGTTTTTACAACCACGTTGTTGTAATTAAGATCCTTTAAAACAATCTCAGCTTTTTGGGTCAGAGCATCAATAATTTCAATTGTGAACACCGAGTCGACAATTTGACTCAAAATCGCGGCCTGATATCCTGATCCCGTTCCAATTTCAAGTACCCGGTCTCCCGGCCCTACCCTCAATTGTTCTGTCATAAAAGCCACAACATAGGGCTGGCTTATTGTCTGATCCTCACCAATCGGAAGGGGCTCATCTTTATAAGCCTGAGCCATATGGTCAGCCGGCACAAACAGATGGCGCGGAACGATTGACATCGCTTTCAGCACAAGCGAATCTTTGATGCCCCTCGCTGCGATCTGTCTGCGTATCATGGTTTCTCGCAACTCGGCGAACTCATCCGCAGACTTTTCCATAACTTTATCCTGCTTACATGAAAATATCGGCAAAGCTGCAAATAATAAAAGGATAATGCAGGCAAACGATTTTGAAACGGGAAACATTTTTTCAAATTTGCCTGTACTCATTGCTTCACTCCGCCAATGTTTCTGGATATTCAAAATTAATGAATTATGATCAATGTTTCAATAAACATTCAAGATGCCGAAAAACACTCTGTCCAAGACCGTCGGAATTATAACCGCCTTCCAAAAACGATATTATATGTCCCTGACAGTATTTCTCCGCGAAACGGGCCGTCATCTCGGTTAATTTATAAAATCCATCGGCGGTTAAACGCATTCCGGCCAACGGATCAGAATAGTGGGCATCAAATCCGGCTGAAATTAATATAAGTTCAGGACTGAACCTGCCTTCGACTTCCTTAAGACCATCTTCGAATATTTTGAGGTATTCATCATCATTTTGCCCTCCGGGCAGGGGAATATTCAAATTAAATCCTTTTCCGTTCCCTTCTCCGGTTTCAAAAGCATGCCCTGTCCCGGGGAAATGCGGGTGTTGATGAATGCTAAAATAAAAAACGGTGTCGTCCTCATAGAATGAATTCTGAGTGCCATTTCCATGATGAACATCCCAGTCAATGATCAATATATTCTTGACATACTCTTTTTTTTGAGCATATTTTGCGGCAATGGCTACATTATTAAATATACAGAATCCCATTGCCTGATTATGCTCAGCATGGTGCCCGGGTGGTCGAACCGCGCAGAACACCTTGTCATATTTTCCGCTGTCGAATATCAAATCCACCGCCATTACAGCCGACCCGGCCGCCGTTAAAGCCGCATCAACCGAGTCTTTGCTCAGAACAGTATCACCCGAATCAAGAACCTGTCTCTCTGAGCCCCGGAACTTCAAAATGGTGTCAATATACTGTCGATCGTGCACCAGCTCTATGTATTCAAGCGGCGCTTGTTGCGGGGCAAGAATATCGACCTTGCTGAACATGTTTTTATTTTGAAGATAGGAATGCATTCCCGATAAACGTTCAGGACGTTCGGGATGATAGATCCCCGGCTGATGATTTAGAAATATGGGATCATAGAGATATGCAAGCCTGCTCATAAACTATAATCTTTTTAAATAAATATTGAAAGTCGTTCCGCGCCCCGGCTCAGATTCCACTTCTATCCTTCCATGGTGCTGATCTATCATTTTTTTTACAATCGCAAGTCCGAGACCGGTCCCACCCTCCTTGCCGCTTGTTACAAATGAATCAAACAGCTTATCCTGAATTTCCACCGGAATTCCTTTGCCCGTATCCGATAATGAAAATCTCACTTCCCCGTTTAACTCATCCGCGACGATAGAGAAGGTTCCGCCGGGCTCCATTGCTTCAATCGCGTTTTTCATAATATTCATAAAGACACGGGATATTTTCTCGGTATCCACATAAATCATACTGGCTGTTTTGCATTCTGATTGGAACTGATATCCTTTTTTCTTTACATCTTCCGCAAAAACACGAACGAATTCATCCAGCAATTTATTAACAGCACATTTTACCGGCAGAATAGTGGTTTTCCCTTTAGCGAAATCCAGAACATCCGTCGTCATATTGTTTAAACTTTTTATCTGCTGAATCACTATCTCCGCGTATTCTTTCCTGACTTCAGGTCCATTTTCATCAATCATCAAATCCACAAACCCATATATATTATTCATTGGAGTCCTGAGATCATGTACGATGGTGCTCATCATATTTCCGATGGCGGCCAGACGATCTTCCTTCATTTTTTCTTCCCGTAACCGGTAAGTTTCTATAATTCTGGAGATTTGGCTCGCGAGTGAATTAATCATGACCACATCTTCGGCACGGAAAAAATCATCTTTTTCCGTTTTATTATATACTTCAACGATGCCGACAACCTCATTACCGATTTTAAGAGGGGCACAGGCCGCATGAACAATTTGGATTCCTGTAATTTCACTGTACTTTTTATCGAATATCTTATCACTATGAGCGTCATTGGTAAAATAGGCGGTTCCGCTTCGGATGACTTCGCCGGCAATAGACTTGTCTGGTGAAATTCCCGCATCATCCAGTTTTTGCAGATCGAGATTTTTTCCGACCCGGTTTGAAAATTCACGGGTATGGTGATCATACATCGTTAGTAAAGCCGCTTCTACTTTTAACGTACCTGTTATCTTATTTATAAGCCTGTTCAACAATTCATCAAGATCGTAAGCCTTGCCGACTTCCATCTCAATATCGTAGAGAAGATTGAGTTCATTGACCTTTTTCTCCAGGATGTTATACAGACGCGAATTATTGATGGAAATAGCGATTTGCGAGGCGAGACCGGCCAGAAGATCCTCGTCAGATGAATCAAATACCCCTTCTTTTTTGTTTAAAATTTGAAGCACACCAACTATTTTAGGTTTTCTTGATTCATCTTTTAGAGATTCAAAGATCGGCATACATAATATGCTTTTTGTCAGATATCCGGTTTTTTTATCAGTACTGGGATCGAACCGGCTGTCTTTATATGCATCAGGAATATTGATCACTTCACCGGTTTTGGCTACG
>JBFXGD010000111.1:0-11632 GCA_050178385.1 Calditrichaceae bacterium | reverse complement strand
CCCCTCCAACCCCGTTGAAAAGCGCCACCATCTGCGGCATTTGCGTCATTTCAACCTTTTTTGCGGCAATTCCGCCAATGGCCGCGCCAATAATCAGACCGGCGATGATATATGTGAAGTCCAGAATGGACCTGTCAAGCAAAGTCATAACCACGGCCAGAAGCATTGCGATCATGGCCAGCAGATTCCCCTGTCTTGCGGTCTTTGGCGAGCTCAGCTTTTTCAGTCCGAAAATAAAAAGCGCTGCAGCAATCAGATAAACCCCATTTGTAATCGTTACCATCAGTTGCTCCCCTTCTTTTCTTTGTCCTTTTTAAACATTTCCAGCATCCGGTCCGTAACCATAAATCCTCCGACCACATTAATCGTGGCGCTGATCACGGCGAGCATTCCCAGGATTTTTCCAAGCTCATCAAATCCGCTCCCGGCGCTTATCAACGAACCAACCAGCGTGATACCGGAGATCGCGTTTGACCCTGACATTAGAGGAGTATGCAGTAGCGGCGGTACTTTTGTGATGACTTCAAAACCCACAAACATTGCCAAAACGAACACATATAGTGAAACCATTATCACATCATTCATTCTATTTTCCTCCGCTTTTTACTGCATTTGCGATCGCATCATTAAGGATTTTTCCATCATGGGTGATGCACGCGCCCTTTGTAATTTCGTCATCAAAATCAAATTGTTCATTCTGATAAAGATGTTTTAACAGATTTGTAATATTTTTGGAATACATCTGACTAGCGTGAACGGGAAGGGTCGCCGGCAAATTTACCGTACCGTTGATAATAACTCCGTTTTTTTCAATAATCTTATCTGCCTGGGTAAGCTCACAGTTTCCTCCCTGTTCCGCCGCAAGATCAATAATAACAGAACCGGGTTTCATCATTTTCACCATTTCTTCCGTAATAAGAATCGGCGCTTTTTTGCCGAATATCTGAGCCGTGGTTATTACGGCATCGATCTTTGGCAGACGGGCTCCAATGGCTTCCTGTTCTTTTTTGAGAAATTCATCGGATTGTTCTTTCGCGTATCCGCCCGATGTTTCAGCGTCCTCCGGCATCTCCATTTCCACAAACTGCGCTCCGAGACTCTGAACCTGTTCCCTGACAGCGGCGCGCGGATCAAACGCTTCGACCTTCGCGCCGAGCCGTTTTGCCGTCGCTATCGCCTGCAAGCCTGCCACACCCGCCCCGAGCACGAACACGCCGGCAGGAGGAATAGTACCCGCGGCAGTCATCATTAACGGAAAAATCTTGCCTAAATGATTGGCTGCAAGCAGCACGGCTTTATAACCGGCAAGCGTCGCCATGGAACTTAGCGAGTCCATACTTTGAGCACGGGTTATTCTTGGGATAAATTCCATTGCGAATGACGTAATTTTACGGTCCGCCAATTTTTGGATGACATCAAGATTGTTAAATGGCGCGAGGTAGGATATAAGATGACCGCCATTTTTTATCAGTTCAACTTCTTGCAGCTGTGGTACCTGTACTTTAATGATGACATCCGCCGCCTTGTACAATTCCGTGGTATCTTTAATAATTTGGGCTCCGGCTTCTTTATATTGCTCATCGCTAAAAGAAGCGGATACCCCAGCGCCTGATTCTATCAATACCTCATGATTATTGCGGGTGAGCGCGCTGATCATTGATGGAATAACTGCCACACGCGTCTCACCTTTTGTAATTTCCCTGGGAATTCCGAATTTCAATTTTACCTCCCCTGTTATTTTAGTTTTCCATTTAATATTCTATTCATTTGAAAAAGATGAACTGAATATGTTACAAACAATATTTCTTGGCATGAAAATTTTATAAAAATAATACCAACAGACTTCAATAAATTTCTGTAGAATCCTTCGGCCGTGCGCCGCCGGTTGTGAACTGCTTTACACTACCAGACGGTATGAAGCCAGTAACCGAGGATCATCAGACTGCCGGTAAGGAAATGAATTCCGACAGTTGAAGCATTGACCTTTAACAATTCATACGGCAATCTTTGACGGTCCGCATCGACTCTGTTCCAGCGATTTATCCACTCTTCACCCCATTTGACCGCATGTCTAACAAGTATCAGCGGAATCAATGAAATCAGTACAAACGGCGTAGCAAGGGCGGGACGGAAAAACCCAATGATACCCAGCATAAAAATAAACGCAAAACTCATATAATTAAAAATAGCATAGTATTTAAAAGGCCGTTCATACAAAACATGATCATCCTTATAACCGGCAAGCCTTACCACCCAGGTAATTTTTCCGGCTTGTTTATCCGATTGTAAATCCTGAAATTGATTGATCCAAACCACCAGCATAATCAAAATTGCGACCGGTATGGACGCAAGAAACGGCATTTGCCAGCTCCAGCCCAGACTGTTGGCATTAAGATACGGAGCGGTCAACACATAGTGTGTGCCCAACACCATCACCGGACCGAATCCCAGCGCGATTGCCGGCTCTCCCCAGCCGTGATAGGAGAGACGAACCGGATTCCAGGTGTAGAATATTCCCAGCGCGATCCCAAAAAAACCAACCCACAAAAGCGGGCTGTTCCCAAAATAAGCGCCGGTGATGATCATATTTAATTTTAATCCGATATAAATTGTCGCGCCAAAGGAAAGTACGGTGGCGAAAAGAACTTTCCATGGCGCCATCAAACCCGCCTGTATCATCCGGCTGCCGCCGTTAAATGGGCTGAAAACTTTGTTATACTCATCAGCCCGGCTGGTATGATCGAAATAATCATTGCCCATATTTGTTCCGGCCTGAGCTAATATAGCGCCCGCGAGAATAAGCCAAAACATCGACCAACTCCAGGTATCAGACGCGCCTCTGTCAAGCAGATCGTTCCACGCGATTACTCCGCCAAGTATGACCGGCACAATCGCCGCCGTAAAAAACGGAGCCCTGACCGCTCTTAACCACAGTCCAATTCTGGAGTATACGGACTGGATCAGGTCCACCATGACATGCACCTGGTTTTCAGGATATTCACGCCATTCAAATTTTTCATCCGCATAAAAATCAACGTACTTGACACGGGTAGGCTTAATCCGATAATAGCCGACCACCTTGTTCTTGATCAGAAACTGGTCATCCATGTATTCCCTGAATGCGGTCGTTTTTGCCAAAATAAGATCATGGACGCGTTCTTCGTCGGTTTTATCTTTGATCAGGTGACAAATCCCCTCTACCTGAATACCACGGATTCCTTGATGACCGGCCGGCCAGATAACAGCCTGAATTTTGGGATTAATACGAATCTGTTCTGCTTTACGGGTGGGATTAAATGTAAAAAAAACAAGATCCCGGTTATCCCTGGCGAAGAAGACAGACGCCCCGGAACTGTTATTGTCAACGGACGTGGCGATTACCATCCTGTCCGCACCGTCCAACAATCTTCCTATCCTTAGATCAAGTTCATCTAAATTATTCTCCATTTGCTCTCCGTCGCAATGAAAAATTATTATAACAACAAATCACATTGAGTTTTGAATGGCGTTGACCGCTCCCGGATCCTCCAGACCGCTCAGATCACCCATCGCCTCCTGCAAATACGCCGCCCTGATAATCCGGTGCATCACCTTGGCATTCCTGGTTTTAGGAAGCGCTTTTACAAAACGAACTTCTTTTGGTTTCAAAGCTTTTCCAAGACCGGTGGTTACCAATTCCTGCAGCTCCGATCTTACTTTTTCATCGGGTTTATAACCTTCTTTCAGCACGCAAAATCCTATAACTTCCTGATCTTTTATCGGATGAGGGATACCGATGGCCGCGGATTCCGTGACAGCCGGATGACTGTTCAGGATTGACTCAACTTCAGCCGGTCCCAGACGTTTTCCTGCTATTTTTATCGTATCATCGCTTCGGCCGAGGATAAACCATAGATTTTCATCGTCAATCGCCGCAAAATCGCCATGAAGCCACATGTTACCGAACCGACTCCAGTAAGTATCCAGATATCGCTGACGGTCATTCCAAAAACCGCGTGTCATCCCGATCCAGGGTTTTCGGATTACCAGCTCGCCTACCTCACCGCGAACAGGCTCACCCTTTTCATTGACCACATCCGCATCCATTCCGATTACCGGACCTGAGAAGGAGCATGGTTTCAGCGGTTTAAAAAAGTTTCCGGAAATAATTCCGCCGCTTATTTCTGTGCCGCCTGAATAATTTAGTATCGGTTTTTCACTATTTAATACATTTTTGAATAACCAAAGCCACGAATCCGGATCCCAGGGACTGCCGGTTGACCCGGCCATCCGTAAAGAGGTTACATCATGTTTTTTGACAACCCCAGATCCATGGGTTTTAAGTGTCCGTATGAGGGCCGGAGAAAGCCCCAGATGCGTGATATGATGATTTTCTATCAGAGACCATAGGCGATCAGGTTCAGGATAATCAGGCGCTCCTTCATAAAACACCATGGTGGCTCCGAGAATCAGCGTGCCGAATACTTCCCACGGACCCATCATCCAGCCCATATCCGTCATCCAATACATGACATTTCCGGGTTTTAAATCCATGGCGTAAAACATATCCATGGCTGCTTTGACCGGAAATCCGCAATGCGTATGCACCGCGCCTTTCGGCTTCCCGGTAGTCCCGCTTGTGTATATGAGCATCGCCACATCTTCCGCGCCGGTTTCTTCGGTGACCGCTTTATCCGATTGCCTTGGAATTAGCTCATGCCACCAGTGATCTCTTTCTTCAACCCAGTTTATATTTTTTCTGGAGATATAGTCCACGACAATCATCTTTTTTACCGAAGGGGACTCAAGCAAGGCCTCATCAGCGATGGCTTTCATACCGATACTTTTTCCCCTGCGATAGTATCCGTCTGCTGTTACAATTGCCTTGGCGCGGCAATCGTTCAGACGGCTTGATATTGCAGAAGGGCCGTATCCGCTGAATAATGGAAGTATCATACCTCCGATTTTCAAAACCGCCAGAAAGGCGATGACCAGCTCCGGTATCATCGGCATCAGCAATCCGACAGAATCACCTTTTCCAAGCCCCAGTGAACGCAGTCCGTTGGCGCAGCGGTTTACTTCATGGTACAGTTCTTCATAGGTGAGAATTTTTACTGTTCCTTGTTCATTTTCC
The DNA here is from genome assembly GCA_050178385.1 of Calditrichaceae bacterium. GTDB lineage: Bacteria > Calditrichota > Calditrichia > Calditrichales > JBFXGD01 > JBFXGD01. The sequence continues at coordinate 6,519 of JBFXGD010000111.1, read as the reverse complement.
CAGCGAATTGCCGCCTGATGACGCGCTTTTGTTTTCTGCCATTTATCGAGACAATTATGTATGATATTCATTTTGCCGTCAGCACACCAAACCGGCAGCTCCATACCGCCGCTTGTATCCAGTACATTCGAATACGGTTTATAGAAGTCGATTTCCAGATCATGTATCACCGCGTCCCAAAACCATGACGCATCGTTTATGGAACGTTCCATAAGGTGATCATAGTCAGCAATATCGTGTTTGTTCATGAATTTCTGCAGATTGCTCTCTGCCATCCATTTTTTTACCGGTTTCCAAACTATTTTCTGATCAAAAGGAAAAGACAACGGCTGATTCTGTCTGCCGGGCATAAGATTCTCCAGATTAATTACATAAATGATCTCTGAGAATTATCGGATCCGATCGGCTCATCGAATTAAATTCATCAGAATTTTCCATAGAACATGAGCTATCGTTCGAACCTCATGGTTTATATATTTTACGTTCCAATGAAAAACGCCTGCCGAGTGTCGTGTACTCAGCCCCGGCCAATCGCCCTACCGGCATTAACAGCCCTGTGTCGATCCGACCGTTCTTTAGGAGCTCATCATCCACATGAAAGAGCACAATTTCACCAATCACTAAGAATCCTCCGCCCTGTTCAGCGGGTCCGATTTCAATGATCCTATACAATTTGCATTCAAAGCTTATGGGTGATTCCTTTACTCTCGGCGGTTTAACCATCTCTGACTTTACAGGCGTGAGTCCCGTTTGTTCAAACTCGCTGATCTCGGGAGGGAATTCGGTCGCGGCGTCATTTACCTGCTCAATGATTCCCTCCGTCACAATATTGACTACAAATTCTTCGGTCTGTTCGATATTATTCAAAGTATCCTTTTTATGTCCGTCGTTTCCCCTGCGGGTCGGTGAAAAACATATGGTTGGCGGCTGCGATGTTATTCCGGTAAAAAATGAGAATGGCGCCAGATTTGTGACGCCATTCGGCGAAATCGTAGAGACAAATGCGATCGGTCGAGGTAAAATACTTCCGATCATCAACTTGTAATTTTCTTTAAATGTCTGCTTCTTTGGATCAATTATCATTATTGCCTTCCGGTCTGTTCAGTTTATTGTACCTGTTTATCCTTCAAGCCAGCTTAAGGGGTAAGCCGGATCATCAATTTCATCCGCATCTTTGGCAATTATAAGCGGTTTGAATGTATCCAGCATCACCGCCAGCTCTTCGGTTTTTTTCTTTCCGATTGACTCCTCATAGCGACCCGGGTGCGGGCCATGCGGAATACCCGCGGGATGGATGGTGACTGATCCCTGACTGACACCTTTGCGGCTCATGAAATCACCTTCTACATAATACAGCACTTCATCACTATCCACATTGCTGTGATTGTATGGCGCCGGGATGGATAATTCGTGAAAATCGAACAGCCTCGGGACAAAAGAGCAGATTACAAATCCAGGTCCGGCAAAGGTTTGGTGTACCGGAGGAGGCTGATGCAGCTTCCCTACGATTGGCATAAAGTCACCAATGTTTAAAATCCAGGGATAATAATAACCATCCCACCCTACAAGATCAAAAGGGTGATGCGCGAGAGTGTACTCCTGGATTCCGGTTCTGAGTTTCAACAAAATCTTAAAATCCCCGGTTTCATCAATCGGGCCTGAAAATTCCGGCACAATAATATCACGTTCACAATAGGGGGCGTGCTCAAGAAGCTGCCCGAATTTATTGACATACCGCTTTGGAGGCTCAACCGGACCAAACGATTCGATGACCAGCAGACGTGTATCATCACTTTCAAACTTAAACTGATAAAGCGTACCGCCCGGAATGACAATATAATCACCGTCTTCAAACGGCAGGTCTCCAAACTGACTTTTCAGCATTCCCCGCCCGCGATGTACGAATATTACTTCATCCGCATTCCCATTTCTGTAAAAAAAGTCCGCGTTTGTTTCAGGACAGATGGTTGACATTACGACATCGTTATTATAGGCAAGCAGCCGGCGCCCACTAATCCAGTCTCCAAATGGTGCATATTTAAATGTTTCGAGATGTCTGTGCCGGTGCGTAGAATCTGTTGCAGGGGTCATTTTAACCGGTTTAAATGACCCGACTTTTTTTATCCGGGTTGGAGGATAAATGTGATAGGCATTTGAATAGATATTCGAAAAACCCTCCCGGCTTATCAGTTCCTCGTATCTTAAACTTCCGTCTGAGCCACGATGCTGAATATGCCTCTTCGGGGGGATTTCACCTCTTTTTATATAATATGGCATATGTTTCCTTCATTTACCTTCATTTTCTACATTGAACCATCTTTAGAATCTCAATGTTTCGCCTTCCTCTTAAAATTCCCATTGTTTATCTATCCTTTAACGCATTGCCGCGGATTCCGTCAAGCTTTTCGGACACCTGTCTGCGTCAGATCCCACAAATACAATAATAGACTTCCGGCGCCCAGACAGACCGCGCCCACATCAATCAACCATCCTATTCTGGGTATCTCCCGGAACAGCGCGATTAAAACGATACCTATGAGCATTGAAAGAATCAAATTTCCCGGTTCTTCTCCTTTTATCAGCAATTTTTGTAAATAATTTCCGATGAATAAACCTGTAATGATAATTCCGATATATACTGTAATAAGGTAAACCGCCGCTAAAATCAGAGCCGCAGGGATGGTAATGATCAAGACCAGCAGTATTGTAATCGTCAGTGGCGTCAATACAAGAAAAAGAAATCCTATACCGGAGCCGTAACCCACTCTTTCGGTCATCGAGCTTGTTAAATTTTTTAAAAATGGCTTAAAAAACAAACTAAGGATGATCCCGACAACAAACATGGCCAAAATTCCCCAATAAAAAAACTTTGTCTGATAGAAGGATGATTCCGGTTTGATAATAATTTCAAGATCCCCCGGACGAAACGGAATTTTATCGATATCCATTTTTCTCGTTACTGTTAATTTTGTACCCATCGGGGACGAATAATCAGGACCAAAATCAATATTGTGGGCTTCAAGATCGACACCTTCGCCTATAAATCCGTTTAAAAAAGAATTCCGGGAACTTCCACGAACAGATCCATTAATCCGCCCGCCTTCCAGCCGGAACTCACCGGAACCGGTGATTACATTTCCCCTGATTAATCCGCGATCCGTAATCTTGAGACTGCCGCTGTACACAAGAACATCGCCTCCGACTTCACCGTCAATAACGACACTTTCCCCGCCGCTAATTACCATATCATTGACTTTTCCGGTCAAGATTAACCGACGGCAACCCGCGATGACATCATCTTCAATTACACCCTCAATGTTTACTGTTTCACAACCCGTATAGAGATCACCTTTAATATATCCCCGGATATCGACACTACCGGCTCCGGCGAATAAATCCGTCAACATGGTATCACCGTTAACAACTTTCACGGACTCTCCGCTTTTAAATTCAGCGGCAGATGAACTCAAAACCAGGAAAAGAATCATGATGTAAAAGAATTTCATGTTAACTCCTATTTTTCATGCCGACATGCGATAATTAACACAATTTAATCCACAAGAGTACTTAAAATTCCTAATCGGTCAATTTCAAGCTCAACGAGATCCCCTTTCTCTATCCATCCGCCTGCCTGCTCCGGTCTCAATTCCAGAATACACCCTGTTCCCACGGTTCCCGATCCGATAACATCACCCGGGAACAAGGTAACTCCCTGTGAGGCGCGGGCGATCATTTCTTCAAAACTGTATGTAATATCCGCGAAGTTACCTTCAGAAAGCAACCGTCCGTTTCGTTTCGCGGTCATTTTTAGAAGATATCCTTTGTTTTTACGCAAACCCTCTATTTCATCCGGTGTGACAAGGTATGGCCCAAGGCTCGATGCAAAATCTTTTCCCTTTGCCGGTCCCAGTCCCACGCGCATTTCTTGTCTTTGAATATCCCTCGCTGACCAGTCATTTAATATCGAGTAACCGGCGATATAATCCGCGGCATTTTCCGGTTGAATATCCCTGCCCTGCCTGCCGATGATACAGGCGATTTCAAGTTCATAATCCAGTTCCCGCGTATATTCTGGCTTCCGCAGGCTCTGACCATGACCGAGAAAGGCGTTTGGATTTGAAAAATAAAAAACGGGAAATTCGTACCACTCCGGAATCATTCGCAATTTCCTGAGCGCGCGCGCCGTTTTTACATGCTGTTCAAAAGCGTAGAAATCCCTGAATGATGGCGGATTTGATACAGGAGGATGAAATATCACATCAGATGATTGAACAACAGCGGACTGACCATCGACGTTTAGGTCAGCAGGATTAACATTTAACAAAATTTCCAATAAACCTGTCAGTTTTGGAAAAGAACTGCTCCATTCCTTTAACAACGCGTTCACGGTCACAGGCGGGGTAAGATCGGCACTGTAGTTGTTTTGGACTTTTGCCCAAACCGCCGCTTTCTCCAGATCAATAACCCGGTCATGAAGAAATATCCCCGCGCGCTGTCTGTTATCTTTCTTATTAGAAAATGAAAGTAATTTCATATATTTTTTATCTGCAAAAGTGAATTTAAATCTGACGATAAACTTAACAGAGTCTGTAAATCAGATACAGCGCTTATGGGGAACCGGATTAATCTGTAAACTAATAGATTCAATGTATCAAAAAAACTGAAAAAATATTTTTACAGATTTCCTCTGCGGTCCTGTTCTCTTTCAATGGCTTCAAACAACGCTTTGAAATTTCCCTTGCCAAAACTCTGTGATCCTTTTCGCTGGATGATTTCAAAAAATAATGTCGGGCGATCCTGGACAGGTTTTGTAAAAATTTGCAGCATATAGCCTGACTCATCCTTATCCACGAGTATCCCCAGCTTTGAAAGCGCGGTGAGATCTTCATCTATTTTTCCGACCCGATCCGGTAGTTCGTTATAATACGATCCGGGCACATCCAAAAATTCAACGCCGTTTGCGGCCAATTTACCAACTGTACGAACAATATCTTTTGTCTCCATGGCGATATGCTGAATACCCGGCCCCGAGTAATATTCCACAAATTCCTCTATCTGAGATTTGCGAAGCCCCGCCGCGGGTCTGTTTATAGGCATTTTTACGCGTTCGTTCTCATTCGCGACCACAACCGATCTAAGAGCCGAGTGTTCGGTGGAAATGTCTTTGTCATCCGCTGACCAGAAACGGTGAAATCCGAAAACCTTTTCATACCATTCCGCTACTCTGGTCATTTCACCTTCCGGTTGATTGCCCACAAAATGATCGATGTAATTCAAGCCCACGGGTTCAGTGCGCAGCGCCGAACGATACGGAAAATATCCCGGCAGAAACACACCGTTATATGATTTTCGTTCAACAAAACTGTGCACGGTGTCCCCAAAGGTTTTCACCGTTGCGATCTTGACTTCTCCATTTTCATCATCGGCAACAGTTGGGTGCAGTGTTGAGACTGCCCCGTTACCCGTGACGTACTCCCACGCGGCCCGGGCATCATTCACCCAAAAGGCAACGTTTTTGACTCCGTCGCCGTGCAGTCTGATATGTTCATTTAATTCTGAATCAGCGCTTAAAGGTGATGATAGTATAAAACGAATTTTACTCTGCTGAAGAACGTAGGATACGCTGTCCCTGTTTCCGGTCTCCAGCCCGCTGTAGGCCACCGGCTCGAAACCGAATTGTGTTTGATAATAATGGGCCGCTTGTCTGGCGTTTCCCACGATAAAACTTACATGATCGATACCCATTATTTCGAATGGCGCTTTCATGCAAATACTCCTGAATTTACTTTTATCAAAATGTACCTTTCTTAACTCACAGAGGGGCGATTTTATTCTGTGAGGAATGAGAAAAATGAGGAAGAAGTAAAAAGTAAGAAGTAGGAAGTAGGAAAGATAAGATAAAAGAAAAAAGATAAAAGAAAAAAGAGAAGAGCTATAGTATGCTGTGAGCTATTGTCAATCACGGAAGGATTGAGGAAATAAGATTCTTCGGGGCGAATTTTCTGTTCGAGCAGGAAGAAAGTAAGAATTAGGAATTGAAGAAGGGAAAATATCTGAACTATGATTCAATGATGGAGATAATTAAGAAGTGAATATCAGAGTATTCATCTAATCATGTAAATCAGAGTTCTGACTATCTTTAATCTGAGTTCAGAAAACATAGTTTATGGATGGTATGCGGGATTAATTTATTAATCCTTGTTGAATATTATATTTCTATTTAAATTCACCGCCTTGCTGCACATTATAAGTAAAAAACGGAGTCTGTATGCGTTATATCAAACCAGCCATTGCGATTATCATTCCGGTATTGATTCTGATTATGCCCGGCCAATGGATTCCGATTGATAATATATCTGTTGTTGAACAGCGGCTTATCGCTATCTTTGTCATGGCGACTCTTTTCTGGGTACTGGAACCCATACCCATTTTCGCGACATCGGTTTTGATCATCTCCCTTGAACTTGTTATGGTTTCCGACAGCAGTTTTTTTCTGTTCAGCGCACCGCCCGATGCTGT
>JBFXGD010000110.1:0-11725 GCA_050178385.1 Calditrichaceae bacterium | reverse complement strand
GAATCATATATGACCATGAAAGAACGACAAATGACCATGAAGGAACGATAACTGACCGCGAAGGAATGATATATGACCGGTCTGGAATCATTTCTACCACCCGGGAATGAATTTGACCGGAAATTAATCACAAAAGGATGGTTTATTCTTTATTTATAGCATCTCAGAGCACATAAAAAGAATGAAAAAAAGTATTGGTAAAGATAATCGCTTGTCCTATATTTACATCGCTATTTTTCCTAATCCCATATTTAATTTGGACGATTATAGTATTTGTAAGTATAGACTGAGCGCATGATTCTGAATACTGATTGATAAAGTTATTTGAAGTAATGTGAGAGTCAGGAGTCACCATGGATGGAAATATGACTTTTACCGGCCTTGTTAATCCTTTCATTACGAGTGAACCGATTTTAGATTGCGTCATTCCCGTCACACGCAAAGGATATCCCTTCAAAACAAAGCATGTATCGGTGAGTTTTGCTAAATTCGCGCCTTTCTTTTGGGCGGGTTTTTCTCAGTACCGGTCGAGGAAATCGCCTCTCCTTGTCTATTTAGATAACAGTAATCAAAAATAAAACAGGTATTAATCTCAATGAAAGTGAAAAGAACATGAAAATCAAAAATTGGATGTATCCGTTCATTCTCACGGGAATGATGATGTTGTTCACCATGGGCTGCAGCAGTGATGACGGTGGTACAAACGCAGATGACGGCAATACAAATGGCACGACGGGTTGGTCTGCTTTAGGAAATCTGGATGTCAATAGCGTGTATGATCTTTACGTGGACAATAGTGGCCACTTATTCGCGGCAGGCGCCTTTACCAACAGCAGCGGAAAACGCTATGTGGCCAAATGGGACGGCAGTAAATGGTCTGAAGTGGGCACTTTGGATCTCAACGGCAATATTTTCGCTATTTGCGGCGACACAAACGGTAATCTTTACATCGGCGGCGCGTTTACCGATAACAGCGGAAACACCTATGTGGCAAAATGGAACGGCAGCAGTTGGGTCAACATTGGCAGCTCGACATATAGCGGCGATATATATGATCTTGCCTCAGACTCGGCCGGCAATATTTATGCGGCGGGATACGGATTTAATTTTGATGGCACACTTGCCGGTAATGCCAATGTCATTAAATGGGACAGTGCCAGCTGGCAGAAGATGGGCAGTTTTCAATATACTGACATCATCGCGTTATGCATCGACGGAACCGGCAATATATATGCGGGCGGAGGATCAGGTTCTGCAGCTCCCAATGGAGGATATGTCGTTAAATGGAATGGCAGCGACTGGGATAAGATGAGCAATTTAGACGACTATGAAAAAGTATACACGCTCTGCGCGGACGCGAACGGTAATCTTTACGCGGGCGGTGGGTTTGACTTTACCAGCGGATTCGTGGTCAAATGGAGCAATGGCAGCTGGGTTGATATGGGATTAAACGCCAACGATAAGGTTAAATCACTCTGCGCGGATCCCGATGGCAATCTATACGCGGGTGGAAAATTCTACAATAGCGAGAATAAATTCTACGTGGCCAAATGGGATGGAAACAACTGGACCGATCTTGGCTTAAACGCTTATAGTGGTGTCAACAAGCTCGTATATTCGAACGGAAATTTATACGCGGCGGGATTTCTGGAGTTTCAGTTAAACAGCGGACATTATATCGCGGTTTACAGGTAACAGTTTGAACTCTGACGTGCCCGCCTCTGGCGGGTTTGCGTGATTATGTGATAGACTCTGATTGAAGAGTTCTTCATTTTATGATTGTTCGGACTATGATAATTGTGACTATACGAACGATTCTGAAGTAAGATTCTTAATCATGAAATCATTTAATCATTCTAATCACAGTTCAGACAAAAAAGGCCTGAACTCTGAATCGTGTGATTACAGGATAGACTCTGATGGAAGAGTTCTTCATTCTGTGATTGTCCGGGCAATGATAATTGTGATTGAATGAAAGATTCTGAAGTAAGATTCTTAATCATGAAATCATTTAATCATTCTAATCACAGTTCAGACAAAAAAGGCCTGAACTCTGAATCGTGTGATTATGTGATAGACTCTGATGGAAGAGTTCTTTATTTTGAGATTGTTTGGGCAATGATAATTGTGATTGAATGAAAGATTCTGAAGTAAGATTCTTAATCATGAAATCATTGAATCATTCTAATCAAAGTTCAGACAATGTATTCATTTCCACCCACCAAAGGCGGGCAGGTCATAGTTCAGGCAATCCATCAGAAATTGATGCCCAGCTCGATGATCATCTCGGAATTCAGATCCTCGTCAAAGGCGGCATCGATGCGGAGTACCTGGATGTAGGGAAGACGGAAATGCAGACCCGCGCCGAATCCGGTGACAAGATGTTGGGTGGACAAGCCGTCCCGGTCGGTCCAGACGGTGCCGGTGTCGATAAACAGTCCGCCGTTGATGCCAAATTTTAAATTGGACGTACCGTAATTCGGCATGATTCCGCTCGCGAAATTATAGTATTTTAATTTTTTGATCGGGAACCGTATTTCGAAACTGCCGAGCATGGAGTGCCTGCCTTCGTAAATATCAAAAAAATGTCCGCGCACCCGTTCGTCAAAACCGATATAAACTTTCTGATACAAGGGCAGGGTACCGATACTCTGAAGCGTGTAAAAACGGGCGGCAAAGGTCAGCGGAGAAAATGTCCTGTAATGCCTCAAATCGGTGATGTACTGCCAGTAATCGATGTCCGGCTCAAACAATCCGTTCTTGCTGATGACAAAACGGTTATACCAGCCTTTTGACGGATAATCATACAAATCACGCGTATCCAGGACGGTCGAAAGGCGCAGGCTGTTCAGGGTTTCGGTGTCATTCCCGGTCAGCATCTGAGGGGCGTATTCTTTTAGAACCGACACCTGGTCATAGGTAAAATTGATCATGTTGTAGAAATGAAGCGTCCAGTATTTCCCAAGCGCGAACCCGATAGTCACATGGTCTTCGTCAAGCGGCAGGGTTCTGTGTTCAGTGGTAAATTTCTTGATATAAAGACCGGTGGTAAGATGCAGGTCACCCGCTGCCCAGGGATTAAAGTATCCGATTTTAAATCCCGGCCGGAATCCAAATAGCAGAGAACCGTACAGTTTCTCATTACGGCCGCGGAAATTCATGTGGGCGAAGCCGAATCCCAGCGTCAGTTTGCTCCAGTCCCGGTCTTCAACACGAAATTCCGGATACGGAAAAAGCGAAAAACGTTCGGTGACATTGATCAGCAGCGAGATTTCATCCTGATCGGGTATCTTGTACATTTCGACGCGATTAAAAATCCATAGATTTAAAAGCCGGTTTTTTGAGACGTTGAGCAGAGAGTCGTTCAGAGTGTCGCCGACTCCAAATCTAAGTTCTCGTTTGATGATGTCTTCATTGGTATGATCGTTCCCGATGATCATAATGGAAGAAATCTTCTTTGGGGCAGAATCCTGCGCGAAAGCCGGTAAAGCAAGGATTGAAAGCGCCGCCCAGGTGATAATATATTTGAGTTTCATAGTTGTTTTTCGTTTAAATATGGAATTCTGTTAGCGGAAGTGTCACTTTTTCAGTTCGATGTATTTACAAAATTTCAGCGTTGAATCCAAATCGGATTGGTATAACCGTAAAATTCGCCTCGTTTATTTTTTGTGACCGCTTCGCCGCGGATATAACATGATTTTTGATCATCGGGTAAGGATACTTTTTCCGATAATGAGTACACCGGTTCGGTCATGTCTTGATCCAAAAGCGTTATTTCATCCTGATCGCCGATAATCCCGTAAAACAGTCTGATCCGGCTGATTCCGCCATACTCGTTTCCCGATTTTACCTGTAGTACTGCTTCCGATCCGCCGGCCGCGGTCATACCCATCTCATGTATGTTTTTGCCATCGATGACCTGAATCCGGATCGCCGGTCCGTTGGTCATAAAATAATTTCCGCTCCGCAATCCTGTAATGAGATTACTCACATTCAATGCTTCTTTCCCGAGAAATATTCCGGTGCGCCAGGTGCCAAAAAGCTGCCGGTAATGTTCGCGCATGGATACAAACGGAAAGGCGATCTGCCGGTATCTGCCGAAATTACCGTGGGCGTCGTCTCCCGCCAGAGCGAAGATTTTATGTCCCGCGAGCAGCAGTTCTTTCCAGTAGGTCAAACCGGACCGGGTAATCTCATCGGTTCTGCCATTGATAATCTGAACACCGGTCAGATTGTTGTGAGCGGCATCTTCATGATTCCACCCGCCGCGGTTCAGAAGCAGGCTCTGTAAAAACGGCGTAGGGTCCTTCGGATGGGCCGCGAATGCCACCGTCTGCCCGTTAAGATCTTTCAAAATGGAACTCAGGTCATGTTCCGACCGGTAATTCAGCCAGCGGTCGCCGCTGTCTCCCGTTCCGTGATAAAATGTATCGGAATTGTAAACCAGAAGATGCACATTTTTTTCTTTTGAGTTCCGGGCGCTGACTTCTTCTCCCGGGATGACGCAAAAACCATCTGTTTGGTCATTGTACACAGAAACCTGATGGTGGAAATCATGCCATTTGCGAAGCTCGGGATCATTGATGAAATAATTATCGGGCATATCGTCAAGGTCGTATGAATGATCTGTCGCCGCGAAGTAACGCAGGCCCAGTATTCTTGCCATTTCCGCCGTGTTTTGAATTGATGCCCCGAATTCAATCTGATCGTATGTAAAATTTGTATGCGCGTGAGGTTCACCAAGCGCATAACCTTCAAAATTTGGCAGGGCTTCATCTGAGAAGTAGCAGGGAAATGGCTCGTGTGTTGTTCCCCGGTGATTGTCATTAAAGCAAATCTTTGTCTTTCTTTTAATCTTGTATTCAATTTTAATGATAATTGAGCGCTGCCCCGGATTTATGTCCGCCACATCGATTTTGAGCAGGGACTCAAAATAAGGTGCATCGACCGGCTTTGAAAATGTAAAACTTACCTTCTTCACATTATCAATAAAGACTTCGGCTGTTTCAAGAACGACCGGGTAGAGGTGGGCATCCCTTACAATCAGAAGAACGGGGAGCATGCCGTCGCGCAAAATCCGGTGCGGAACATCCGCGATAATTTCAGGCTCCGGTTTTTTGAGAAGGCTGAAAAAATACCTGAACCTGTAATGTGTTTCGGCATACAAAACCGGCGGGAGAAAGATGGGGAAAATCAATTCTTCAACCCCTTCCGGTCCGATAAATCCGGAATATTTACTACAAATTCGCATCCGACCGGATCAAGATTGCGGACAGAGATGCTTCCATCCAATTGCTCGATCAGTCTTTTTGTGATAGCGAGTCCCAAACCGGTTCCTTTTTCCCTGGTGGTATAAAACGGTTCGAATATTTTATTCATATTTTCATTCGGAATCCCGGGACCGGAATCCTTTATAATAATACGGCACCTGTTTTTTCTGCCGGATTTAATTTCCAGAGTCACTTTTCCATTTTCTCCGGACGCCTGAAGCGCGTTAATAATGATATTTAACAAGGATTGTTCCAACAAATTTTCATCGCTGGAAATTTCCAAATTATCCGCCGCGGGAATGATTTCCAGCCGTTTTAGCTCGTCTTTATTTAGTCCAACACTGATTTTCTGCAGAAGGATGCTGATGCTGAAACGGCTTAGCTGTAATTGAGGCGCGCGCGCGAATCTTAGAAAATTATCTATAATCGTAACCAGTCTTTTCAGCTCCTGCGGGATGTATTCAAAAATTTCATCCCCGGAACCACCATATTTCTTTTTAATTATATCGTTCGTGCCCTCGATAATTCCCAGCGGATTACGTAATTCATGCGCGACCGTCGCCGCCATGGTGCCCAGTTGGACAAGATGTTCGCGTTCTTTTATGGCCGCCCTGTATCTCATGGACCGGTTGATCACGCGGAACAGCAGAATGGCGATCAGCAATATCACAATAAGATTGATAAAACTGAACAGCAGCAACCGGTTTCTGAGAATGTCGATAACATCAAAATAAGTAGCTTTGGCTTCTATAATCTGAACACCTTGCGGGAATCCGTCAATATCTTTTATGGGCATAAGCGCCGTCATAAACTTTTCACCGGCAAATTCCTGCAGGTCAGAGACTGAGCTTTTTCCACTCATGGCCTGTTTAAAATAGGGACTGCCTGAAATGACTGATACCTGTTGGGTTGATAGACGTTCGGGCGCTGAGACAAGTATTTCTCCCATGGGCGAAACGAGTATGATCGACTGCAGAGAGTTTGTTTTGCGGATTTCCTCAAGAAGCTGCTGATGGTAGAGATACTGAAGCGTATTCTGCTCGCCGGGAATCAACAATTTTATCTGTTCCGGGTCGATCAACCGGCTCATCAGTTGCCCGGCGATATTGAGTTTGTCTTTAAGCTCGTCGCTGAATTTCTCTTCAACCTGATTTAAATAAATCCAGACAAGAAGATTAAACAAAAGAACGATCCCAAGACCGGCCCATAAAACAAAGGCGTATTGATTAGACCGCTTTTTGTCTGTTGAAATTTTCATTCTTCATCCTGTGCGCCAAAGACAGATTTCCAGTAGTCAATATCCACATCATCCGGGTTATATTTTTCCGGGTTAAGCGCTGTCCGTCCGGGGCGGCCCGCGCGGTCTATTCGCCTTTTAAAGTTTTCGGATTTTGCGGTTTTGGCGCCGTGATCCTGCGCGGTAAACAGGATTTCATTATCGGAACTGACCACAGTCCATTCATTGACATCGGTTGTATTCCGGATAAAGTTACGAATGATGTCATCCGCGGTTTCAGGTTTTCTTGAGAACATGATCTTAATGTTCGGGTGACCGGAAGGATGATGATAAGGATTATCCTTACCGTCAAAAACCACAATGATTCTGGAGACCTTCGGAGAAAGGACTTTTTTAACCTGATTAAGAATTAACGTCAGGGCAGCGTCAATGTCACCTGCTTTTATTTGTCGCGCGATTGAAGGGAATTTATGCGCAAGATTAAATCCGTCTATGATTATTTTTTCGTTCATTCTTTTAAACCTTATCTCTCATGCGAATATTTTTATCCAAATCAGCGTTTATTCCGGTGACCTGTATTAATGCAGCAAAAATTTCCGGTTACCACCATATTCAGAAACCTGAAAATTTTAACTGTCTCCGGAACTCTGTCAAATAGGCGTAGTAAAATGCGTCATATTGACCCGATCATCAATAAAATTATTACAGATGCGTTATCATCAAAAAATCGTCAGGAAAAGACGGATTTTGTTAGTCCATAACCATTGATTCATAACAGATTGGGTGAATATTACTGATTTACCATTAATTATTTCAGGTTCGGCACAAAATTTGTTAATATCAGGATACAGGTGAACAAATTTAATAAAAAAACGTTTATTAAAAAAAATAAAAAACACTTTTAAGGAGAAAGAAATGCCTTTTTCGTTTTTAGATCCGACCATGCTGTTGCTTGTACCGGTACTTATTCTTGCTATTTGGGCGCAAATCAGGGTAAAGTCAACATTCAAAAAATTCCAGAAAATCAGTTCGTCAAGAGGCATGACAGGCGCCGACGCGGCCAGGTTTATCTTAAATCAGAATGGTATTACCGATGTGGAGATTGAGTCGGTAGCCGGAGAGTTGAGCGATCATTATGATCCCAGAGTGAAAAAGGTACGTTTGTCGGAAAATAATTTCCGCGGCCGTTCTCTCTCAGCCCTTGCCGTTGCCGCTCATGAAGTAGGGCACGCCATACAGCATAATGTGGGATATGCACCGCTCCAGATGAGGCACACAATTCTGCCTGTCACCAGTATCGCCTCATGGGCGGCTTTTCCGTTGTTTCTGATCGGTATGTTCATGAACACACCTTTTCTGATGGATCTTGGAATCGTCTTTTTTGCGGCTGTGGTATTATTCCATCTGGTAACCTTACCGGTTGAGTTTAACGCAAGCACACGCGCCCTGGCGCAGCTTGAATCAAACGGATTGCTTGTAAGTCAGGAAATAACCGGCGCGAAAAAAGTGTTAAATGCCGCTGCCATGACGTATGTGGCCGCTGCTGCAATGGCGTTGATGCAGCTGATCCGGTTACTGCTTATCAGAGGAAGAGATTAATAAAATCCGTAAAAATTTAATATAGTAATTAGCAGTTAGTGAGGGATAAAGATGAATAATTTGAAGAACTCTTTTATCGTTATTTCCGGGTTTGTGGCAATAGGAATCATTATAGGCGTCGTACTTACAACCAATTTTAATATTCAGTCAAAAATCAACGCGGCTACCGACGAAAATAAAATATACACAGAAACCACAGCTGCGGATCAACCACAGGCTGGATTAACTGTCGGAAACTTTAATCCAAATGCCATGTTTGTGGATATGGTAAAAAAGGTTCGTCCGTCGATTGTCGCGATCTATACCACAAAAAATATCAAAGTACATCCGTTTTACAGGTTTTTTAAGGACTGGCAGGATGTGCCGGAAGAAGAGCTTCAAAGCGAAGTACCGCAAAACGGTCTTGGTTCAGGAATCATCATCAGCAAAGACGGATACATTCTGACAAATCATCATGTGGTGAATGATGTGGATGAGCTCAATGTTAAGCTGCTCGATAACACGGAATACGAGGCAAAAATTATCGGTACCGATCCGACAACGGATATCGCGCTGATAAAAATAGAAGCGGAGGATCTACCGATTGCCGTTCTCGGGAATTCGGATAATGTCCAAATTGGTGAATGGGTTATGGCAATGGGGAGTCCGCTGAACTTGACATCAACCGTTACCGCCGGCATCGTCAGCGCTTTAAGCCGCGATATCAATATCCTTCGTGATCAGAATATGCCGAACGGAATTGAAAATTTCATTCAGACGGACGCGGCGATCAATCCCGGAAACAGCGGAGGCGCGCTGGTCAATCTGAGCGGTGAAGTGATCGGCGTAAATTCAGCCATCGCCACCCGGACCAACTATTACATGGGGTACGGATTTTCGGTACCGATCAATATCGCCAAGAGTGTTGTCGACGATTTACTGAAATTTGGAGAGGTTCGCCGTGGATATCTTGGTGTCTATATTGAAGCAATGAATCCCGTAAAAGCCAAAGGTGTTAAAATGGATAAACCGCGGGGAGTGTTTATCTCAAGTGTTATTCCCGGAAAATCCGCGGAAAAAGCAGGTTTAAAGGAAGGGGATGTTGTCCTGACTGTCAATGGCAAAGATGTGAACCAGCCAAACGAACTTCAGGCCAGGATAGGGACTTATAATCCCGGAGAAAAAGTACAGCTTGAAGTCTGGAGAAACGGGAAAAAAATGAGCCTTAGTGCGGTTCTTGAAGGAAGAGACGATTTGGAGAATCAGAGTGTTGCCGAGAAGCCTGAACAAAAACTGGAGAAAAATATTCCTAATCTCGGTATGAAAATCAGGGATCTGACCGGAGCCCGGTTAAAGAATCTCGAATTAAAAAGCGGTGTTGAAGTTTATTCGATCACTAATTATAGCGCCGCGGCAAAAGCCGGCATCGGTGAAGGTGATATTATTTATCAGATGGAAGGCAAAAATGTCGAATCCGTTGATGATTTTCACAATCGACTTTCGAAATACAACAAGGGTGATGTAATAAAATTGAAAATAAGAAGAAAAATGACCGGGCAGAATTTTGACCGGCTGTTATTCATCCAGATTCCCTAATTCATATTTTCGTACAAGTACTAATTGCAATGCCGTCCGCTCGGGCGGCATTTTTATTTTGGATAATCATAATAAAAGATGGCAGTCATTTTTAAGGATAACCTGACATATCATGTGAAATCTGTCAATATGACGGAATTTGTTTTTAAATGGTTTATAATGACTGAATAGTATTAAAACGGTCAAACTGTTGTAAACATGCGATTTACAAGGATTTACCTTGTCTTGGCATATTTATTGTAGTTCTTTATTTAAAATTTGTGTATTTATTATAACCAGGAGAATAGCTAATGGGAAAAATTATAGGAATTGACCTTGGAACGACAAACTCAGTAGTCGCTGTAATGGAAGGCGGGGAACCGGTTGTGATTCCGAATTCGGAAGGCGGTCGTACAACTCCATCGGTTGTCGCTTTTACAAAAAAAGGTGAACGGCTCGTAGGCGCATCCGCAAAACGTCAGGCGGTTACAAATCCTGAAAACACTGTTTTTTCGATAAAACGCTTTATGGGTCGCTTTTATAATGAAGTCAGCAATGAAATGAAAGAAGTTCCATATAAAATTAAAAAAGGAACCAATGATGTTGTGATGGTCGATGTCACCGACAAGCAGTATTCACCGCCGGAAATATCCGCGATGATTCTGCAGAAAATGAAACAGACCGCGGAAGATTATCTTGGCGAGAAAGTGACTGAGGCGGTTGTCACCGTTCCCGCTTACTTTAATGATGCTCAGAGACAGGCTACAAAGGATGCCGGTAAAATAGCGGGCCTTGATGTTAAACGAATTATCAATGAACCGACGGCGGCAGCGCTTGCGTATGGTCTTGATAAAAAATCAGATGAAAAAATCGCTGTATTCGATCTTGGCGGTGGTACATTTGATATATCCATACTCGAAATCGGCGATAATGTTGTCGAAGTAAAATCGACGAACGGTGATACACATCTGGGTGGTGATGACTTTGATCAGAGAATCATTGAATTTCTTGCCGATCAGTTCAAGAAAGACGAAGGGGTTGATCTTCGGAAAGACCCGATGGCGCTTCAGAGACTGAAAGAAGCAGCGGAAAAAGCAAAAATTGAGCTTTCTTCGTCAATGCAGACCGAAGTGAATCTGCCGTTCATTACAGCAACCGAATCCGGTCCAAAGCATTTAAATATCACTCTCAGCCGCGCAAAATTTGAACAGCTTGTTGATGATCTTGTGCAGAGAGCGCTTGAACCATGTAAAATCGCATTGAAAGACGCGAATCTGAGTACCGGCGATATAGACGAGGTCATTCTTGTTGGCGGTTCGACACGTATTCCAAAGGTACAGGAGATCGTAAAACAATATTTCGGAAAAGAACCGCACAAAGGTGTAAATCCGGATGAAGTTGTCGCTCTCGGCGCGGCCATTCAGGGCGCGGTTTTGACCGGTGAAGTAAACGACATTCTTCTTCTCGACGTGATACCACTGTCGCTTGGTATCGAAACTCTTGGCGGGGTTTCAACAAAATTGATTGATGCCAATACAACGATTCCAACGAAAAAATCACAGATATTCTCGACAGCCGCTGATAGTCAGACATCGGTTGAAATTAATGTTCTCCAGGGTGAGCGTCAGATGGCCGCCGGAAACCGTTCTCTCGGTAAATTCTTCCTTGACGGTATTCCACCGGCACCAAGAGGTGTACCGCAGGTTGAGGTGACTTTTGATGTTGACGCGAACGGAATTCTCCATGTTTCAGCAAAAGATAAGGCGACAGGTAAGGAACAGAGTATCCGTATCGAAGCTTCCAGCGGATTGTCTGAACAGGAAATTGAAAAAATGAAAAAAGATGCGCAGGCTCATGCATCGGAAGACAAACTGAAAAAAGAAGAGATTGAAACACGCAACCAGGCTGATTCCCTGGTTTATCAGACTGAAAAGCAGCCGAAAGAGCTTGGTGATAAGATCAGCGACGATGATAAAACAAAGATTGAAACGGCGATTGGCAGACTGAAGGAAGCATTGAAAGGCAGCAATTCAAATGAAATTAAGTCTGCGTTTGACGCTGCGAA
>JBFXGD010000109.1:0-11753 GCA_050178385.1 Calditrichaceae bacterium | reverse complement strand
TTCCCAACAGAATAAAAGCCGTAATCATAGCAGCCGTGTCATAATAAACATGGAGTGATTCAAAACCGGGGAAAAGAGTCAGGACCGCGCTGTAGAAGAAAGCGGTTCCCGAACCGATCGCGATCAGGGAATTCATATCCGCCGTGCCGGCTTTTAGGGCTTTCCAGAATCCCGTAAAAAATTGCCCTCCCGCTCCGAAAAGAACAATCGATGTCAACACGAGTGATATATACAGTCTTATATTTAGTTTTACTGTTGTAATAAATGGAAAAATTTCCGGCATGGTAAGCACAAATACAACGGCTGAAAGAACCGCCGCGACGCCAAATTTAATCAGTGTTTTTCGGGCTTTCAAAGACTGGTTATCAACAAGGATACTATCAATCTCCGATTTTCCTTCTCCGGTGATGACATTCAAACCGAATTTTTCCGACAATATTTTTCCGGTTTCGGCCAGATCAATCGCCCCCGGAATAAAACTGAGCGTAATGGTTTCATTCGCGGTATTAGCCGTAACTTCCAGAACACCGAATATTTTAACGATAAACTCTTCTATTTTTGCGGCAACAGAAGGGTCCTGCAACCCCGGAACAGACATGATCTCTTTATTCTTTTTGACCATATAGCCGGATTTCTCCACGCTTTCGATCACATCCATTGTTGAAAGTTCATCCGGTTTAAATCCTACCGCCGCCTGCTCGGTTGCAAAATTTACATTGACTGAAGATGCGCCGGGAAGAGTGGACAGGCCTTTTTCCACGCGAGCCACACAGGTCGCGCAAGTCATTCCCTCGATCGGAATAAGCTTATATATCAGTGAATTGGGATCCGTCTGTAATTTTTTCTGGGTTTGAGCCATATATTTCTGATCCCGTGAAATGGATTAAAAAATTAACTTTGGAGAAAGTCATCAATCTTTTTTAGTAATAATTCTTCAGGCTCGAGTATAAATTTTGTCGGGCCATAATGGCTTCTGATATTTTCTTCCGCCCAATCAAGTATCAGTTCCAGCTCCGCCCTGCCGAGAATCAATCCGGTGCCTCCGGCAGGACGACTGATCTTTTTCAGAAGAGCATCTTCCTGCGGCATGGGAATTCCGTGTTTTTTAAGCGCGTTCTCACTCCAGCCGCGCACTATATCCACTTCTGAAGGCAAGAGTCGAAACATCAAGCTATCCTGTCAGTCTTTTTTTAATCATGTATATGGACACGGTTATCAATTGTTTTCCCTGCCGCACCGAATCCCTGATTTCATCATATTCATAACCGGCATCCCACAAACTCTTTCGCGATATTGCGGTTTGGTTCGGCTATTATGATCCGGCCACCCGGCTCAAGAAATTTACCAAAAAGCCTGATAAGCGGAGAAAAAAATCTTTTCTCATAAAGGATATCGGAGGCTATAATCACTTCAAAAAGCCGGTTCAATTCCGGCTGCCGCCAATCGAGTATCGCGGTTTCAGGTAAAGAAATGTTATTTAACTTAAAATTTCGAAGGGACATTTCCAATGCCGGCTGTTCATAATCCGTCAACAACAATGAAGCGGGATTTTGCAGTGCGATAAAGAGAGAAGATAATCCCAGGCCGCACCCTAATTCCAAAACTGATTTGTCCCCGATTAAATCAGGATGTGCTGCAACAAAACGACTGATGGCAATCGCGGATGGCCATAATTCAGCCCAATAGGGCAACCGCTCATCCTCATTAAAAAGGTCATCGCTCACCTGATCAACCAGTTCATCAAGATTCCTGATACGCTCAATCACAACCCTTTGATCATTTATCCGAAATTCCTCGGTCATAAGATCTATATCAAAAGGAGAATTTGTCAGTTTTTTCTTTGTTTCCAAAAATAATTTTCCCTGATCCTTTTATTGATTTAATAACAGGGGCCTGGTTTATCCGTATTCAATTGTAAACCTTCTGTATATAACCCGATTATATGCCAGATTCATTTCATCCGGAAAAAGGAAGTTTACTCAACATGATTATTATCTAAAAAACGGGCTACAACAGAGGCGGCCCTTTTTGATGCTCCGGGCTCGCCTAATTTTTCTCGTACGATTTTGAGTTTTGCCCGAATTTGTGAATTTTGATCCTGATCAAGCATTTGCATTACATGTTCCGCGGCCTTCTCCGGAGTAAAATCATTTTGAATCAGTTCAATCGCGACCGGAGATTCCGCCACGATGTTCGCCAAACCGATATGATCTATTTTGACAAGCATGCGTCCCAGCCAGTATGTAAGCGGATTTACATGATAAACGATCAGCATAGGCACGCCATAGTACGCAGTCTCCAAAGTCGCTGTTCCCGATGCTACGATCACGGCAT
The DNA here is from genome assembly GCA_050178385.1 of Calditrichaceae bacterium. GTDB lineage: Bacteria > Calditrichota > Calditrichia > Calditrichales > JBFXGD01 > JBFXGD01. The sequence continues at coordinate 9,419 of JBFXGD010000109.1, read as the reverse complement.
CGAAGCGCTGAAGGCATTTCTCTATCGGTTCTTCGACTATTTTTATGAATGTATCTGCCTCCGCAAGATGATCGCTGAACATTTCCAGCGGCAGATGTTTTACTTTAATGATCTCAGCCGATTTAATCTGTTTGTTTTTGAATAAAATCCTCGCGGTTTCAATCATTTTTGGCAGAAGAGAAGCCACTTCCTGCTTGCGGCTCCCGGGGAGCAAACCAAACACGATATTATCCGTATTAATTTTTTTTGCTTCATCCGGAATATACGCGAAGTGTTTATCAACCAAAGGATGACCGACGTATTCCGCGTCTATTTTGTATTGTTCATAAAATTTCTGTTCAAACGGAAAAAGTACAACCATACGGTCCACATATTTTCGAATTTTGTCAATTCTGCCTTTACCCCATGCCCATAATTGCGGACTGATGTAATAGATTACGGGGATACCTAATTTTTTTAAAGACTTTGCAATTTTTAGGTTAAATCCCGGATAATCGATCAGAATGGCGCAAACAGGTCGTTCCCGTTCTGCCCACCCGATTAAAGTATTATGCACGTTTCTGATAAACGGCAGATGTTTAATGACTTCACCAACCCCCAGAAAAGCCATGTCTTTGACATGAAAAAGAAGCTGCATCCCTTCATTTTCCAGCATATCGCCACCGATACCGGTAATCTGAAGTCCGGGTTTTAGTATCTTTAGTTCTTTAATAAGCGCAGCGGCATGATGGTCACCGGAGACTTCACCCGTTACCAAAAGTATTTTGTTCATTTGTTCCATATAATCCCAATTAAATTAGTTCATCCGGAGTTAAAATCACGTGCAAAAATAGAATAAAAAAGGGCGCGAATCAATCATTCCATGTGAAAACCGTTGTAAACCATGGAATTTTTTTTGTTTAAAGATTTGATATGACTATAAAATATTCAATTCCCAAATTTTCTGCCTGAATCAGGTTATAAACAAAAAAGCGGTCGATAACGGCCGCTTTTTTATACTGATTATTTTTATTCACCAATTGAAATATCATCCGGCAATTCATTTACATCATCATCCTCATAGGGAAAATATTCCTTTAATTTTTCACCGACCTTTAAGGTCCCGGCAACGATACCTTCCGCGAACTGACCTTTTGAAAAATGTGCACGCATCTCATCCTTCACGTCTTTCCAAAAATTTTCAGGCACAATTTCATTAATGCCTTCATCACCGTAAATGGCAAATTTTTTATCTTTAACCGCCAGATAAATTAAGGTACCATTCCGAAGCTGAGTCTCATGCATCTTTAATTTTTGAAAGATTTTTACCGTCCGCTCAAGCGCGTCACCTTTGCATCCGGATTCAAGATGAATTCGAATCTCACCCGAAGTTTCATTCTCCGCTTCCTTGATGGCCTGAATGATTTTCTCTTTTTGATCTTTTGTAAAAAAATTTTTCACATTCATAAATTAATCCCGTTTTTTGCTGTATTCATCCTGCCCCATTACCAGCTGCCGCTCGCGCCACCGCCGCCGGACATTCCACCGAATCCGCCTCCAAAGCCACCCCCGCCGCTAAATCCGCCACCGGAAGAACCACCACCAAAGCCTCCGAAAATTATTGGTCCGCCAAATCCTGAACCTCTTCTGCGTGACCCGTATCCCGTTGATCCCCCGCCGCCAAAAAATTTAGATATCAGCATCACCAAAATAAACAAGATGATATAGTATGTGAAATTCCCGTCTTTGTTTTTACTTTTTGATTTGACCGGAATTTGATACTTCCCTTCCGCGGCCGGTATTAAAACAGAAAGTGCGGCTTCTATGCCGTGATAATAATCGCCCTGTCTAAAATACGGCGCCATATAATCCCGGATCACAGTTCCCGACTGGGCATCCGTGATGACATCCTCCAGCCCGTAACCCACTTCGATCCTGACTTTCCTGTCATTGATAAAAATGACCATCAGCACGCCGTTGTCCTGCTCGGGCAGACCCGGTTTCCATGTATCATACAATTTTAAGGCAAAATCTTCCAGATAGGTATTCTCCGGCATTGACTCAAAAATCGCGATGAAGATCTGATTAGATGAACGCTGCTCGAGTCCTTGTAGCATGCCCGACAATGACTGTTTTTCGGATGCCGACAATATATTCGCATAATCGTTGACCCATGACTGTGGCTTTTCCGGAAGCACATCCTGGGCGAAAAGCCCGCTGAATAAAAATATAGAAAAGAACAATAATTTTAGATTTCGAAACATCATATAATCCATTTTTATGATATGTTAGAATTGAATTTTAGGGGCATTTTCGCTTCCCGCGTCCGCCTGAAAATAGACTTTTTGCTGAAATCCAAACATACCCGCCAGCATCACCGCCGGGAATTTACGAATGGATGTATTGTAGCCCTGAACTGATTCATTAAAACGGCCGCGCTCAACCGAAATACGGTTTTCGGTGCCTTCTAACTGAGTCTGCAGATCCGCGAATCGCTGATCAGCCTTCAAATCGGGATACCGCTCAACAACCACCATCAAACGCTGTAAAGCTGAAGTCAATGCCCCCTGCGCCTGCTGAAACTGGGCAAAAGCCTGCGGATTATTCAATACTTCAGGACCGATATTTATCTGACCACCGACTTTTGAACGCGCGTTTACAACCGCTTCAAGAGTTTCACGTTCATGGCTCGCGTATCCCTTCACGATTTCCACAAGATTCGGAATCAAGTCCGCCCGCCGCTGATAAACATTTTCAACCTGAGACCACTTTTGATTTACATTTTCTTCCAGTGTGACGAAGTTATTGTAATAACCCTTCAGCGAAGTGAAAAGAAAAATTACCACTAAAATTATAACACCAATAATAATCCACGACTTCTTCATTTGGCCTCCAAAACAATTAACCTGTATTGAACTATTAGTATAGCAGAAAATTAAAATAAATCCTGTCTGAATTAAATATTGCGAGACGGATCCGATCAATCATTCCACTTTTTGAACAAACAAAATATTGAAATTCTTAACTATAAAAAATCGCTGACAAATACCCGACAACTTCAGATTTCTCGCCGGTTACATCCCCAGAGTTTCTGTAAATCAACACTTTTGATGATTTCGCGCCCAGGTTTTTACATATCATCATCGTCGCCATTACCGGACCACCACCGCACATTTCACAGGAATTCCTTAGTAAATCATCATTAAGTTTTTCGGCATCAAAATCGTTGATATTATCGACCACCACATTATCAATCATCCCCGCGCGATCATAATGATGATAGTGCGAAAGATCTGAGCTGGCTACCACAAGCGCTTTTTTGCCTTTCAGTGTTTTGCTCAGAGCATCAGCGAGCAGCTTCACATTTCCCATGTCCTGATTTCCCATGACAATCGGAACCAGTTTAAATTCGCCTAATACCTGCTGTAGAAACGGGAGCTGAACCTCCAGCGCGTGCTCATCGATCTCATGACCCAAATCCGAATATATAATAGACGGGTGCATTTCCGAAATTTCCGATGCCAGTTTCCGGTCAACCGGAATATCACCGAGCGGAGTGCTGTAGCCGTAACCATTGTAAACAGATACTTCTTCAAAATATGTTCTGTGACTCGGCGCTATGACAACCACAACATCAAATTCCCGATCCACTAATTGCCTGTATGCTCTTGCCGCCACACCACCCGAATACATATATCCAGCGTGAGGCGCCACCAGTCCGTAAATCTGATTTACGTCTTTGACCGCGGGTGAATTTTCCAGATACACAGCGACTTCACGTTCGAGCGTACTCTTTTGCTTTGAATAGAATAAACCGGCAACGGCGGGTTGCCTGATTTTATTACTTTTTTCCATACTGACCCGACCTGACTGTCTTTATTATATAAGACATTAATAAATGAAAAGGTTAGATCAAAATTTCTATCTGATCGATAATAACATAATGAGATCATTATCGCAATATCAATATAAATATTCCGAATGAGCATATACCGACCGGCAGGCAGATTTGTTCCATTTATCAGGAACGACCCAGGGCACCGCCGTTTGTCCGAACTGACGCACAGCCTTCCGTCTATTCAGGATTAATTAATCAATTTTATCGGTTCATACTTGTCCGAAGCCGGAAACATGATTAAAATGAGCATAGTCTAAAAACAGATGGAATATGAAAGAATTTTCCCATAGACAGAAAATCATCATTGTCGCGCTGATCATTATACTGATAACGTCTGCTCATTACACCATGAGTCACGCCGTTGTTTACCTCCATGATATTTCCAGAAGAATGTACTACCTGCCGATTATTCTCGCCAGTTACTGGTTTGGAAAAAAAGGGGGTATTTATTCCGCCGCGTCGATCACCATTTTATATTTTCCGCATGCTTTATTTTCATGGTACGGCAGGAACCCACGCTATCTTGACAACATGATCGAAATTGTATTTTTTAATATTGTCGGCTATATGATCGGCACCTATATAGAGAGAAAAAACGATCAAAAGAAATCGGCTGAGCAAAGCGCGCGCGAACTTCAGGAAGCCTACTCCCTTTTGCAGAATAACACGGAAAAGATCATTCAACTCGAAGATGAATTACGTTTTGCAGATCGTCTTTCCATTCTGGGTGAACTCTCCGCAAGCCTTGCCCATGAGGTAAGAAATCCCCTGGGAAGCATTCAGGGAGCGACCGAAATCCTTCAAAAAAAAATCTCCGAAAATGAACCGGAATATGAATTCATTAAAATCCAGCTTGATGAAATCCAACGTCTGGATAAAGTTGTCGAAAATTATCTGAGTCTGACGCAGAGAGATCAAAAAACGTTCAGAAAAGTTAATCTTATCGACCTGGTTTCTAATTCTATGGCCCTGGTGCGCGTATCGGCCGGTTCACGGAATGTCAGTCTGACCACAAAATTCCCGGATGAAAAGCAGATATTTGTTGATGGCGATCCCGTACAAATTCAACAGGCGCTGCTCAATGTGGCGCTTAACGCGAATTATGCTGTGTCAGAAGGAGGAACCCTCCTGTGTGAGATATTGTTAGACAAGGACAATCAACATGCCGACGTTGTAATTACGGATTCAGGTCCCGGAATAGTGAAGGAAATTGAAGAGAAAATATTCGACCCGTTTTTTTCAACAAAGGAGGACGGAACCGGACTCGGACTCGCAATCGTCAAGCGGATCATGACTCAGCATGGAGGAAATGTCTGGTTTAATAACCATAAAGATGGCGCTTCTTTTTTTCTCCGGTTTCCAATCCGGCAACCCGAATAATCGCGGAATTAAAACCATAACTTTACAGGACAGATATCACCATGAAATATACCATTCTGTTAGCCGATGATGACGCAAATCTTCTGCGGGTTACCGAATATCAGTTGGAAAACGCGGGATTCAATGTATTGACCGCATCAGACGGCGAAGCCGCCTATAAACGGTACCAATCTCATTCGGCAGATCTGGTCTTAACGGATCTCAATATGCCCGGGATGGACGGTCTGGAGCTTATAAAAAAAATCCGCCAGACAGACACCAGAACCCCCATCATCGTAATAACCGCCTACGGTTCTATCGACAACGCCATAAAATCAACTCAACTCGGCGCCGATGACTACATCACAAAACCATTCAGTTTTGAAGCTCTTAAATTTTCTATCGATAAAAATCTGCAAATTAAAAAAATCAGCACCGAGAACGAGAATCTCAAACAGCGGCTTTCCGACAAATACACACCGGAAAATATGATAGGACAAAGCCCCGGGATGAAAGCGGTGTTTGATATGGTGGACAAGGTTTCCAATAGTGACGCTAATGTGATCATACTTGGTGAAAGCGGGACGGGAAAAGAGCTGATCGCCAGGTCGATTCACAACAAAAGCCCGAGAAGCGGACATCCTTTTGTCGCTGTAAATTGCGCTTCTATTCCCCATAATCTAATGGAGAGTGAGCTGTTCGGACATGTACGGGGCGCTTTTACCGGAGCCATAAAGGATACAACCGGCAAATTTGAAGCCGCCAACCGCGGCACACTCTTCCTTGATGAGATCGGTGATCTTGATATTGATCTTCAGTCAAAACTCTTACGTGTTCTCCAGGACAGGGAAATACAGCGGATCGGTGACGTTCAGACACGCAAAATTGATGTGCGCATCTTATCGGCAACTCACCGGAATCTTGATGATATGGTTAGTACAGGTCAATTCCGGCAGGATTTATTTTTCAGACTGAATGTTGTCCCCCTGACCGTTCCTCCTTTGAGGGAACGCAGGGAAGATATACCATTGTTGATTCATCATTTCATCCAGAGTTTAGAGCCTTCTAAGAAGATCACCATTTCAGATCTGGCAATAAAGGAACTCGTCAATTATGCCTGGCCGGGCAATATCAGAGAGCTCGAAAATCTGATGGAACGATTTTCTATCCTGTTCCCGGGAAAAGAGATTCAAACGGGCCAGATTCCTTTTATCACTAAAAAATACCGGACAGATGAAAACAGCATCACGATTCCCTTCACTGATGATGGGATCGCTCTGGATGAAATTGAAAAACTGGTCATCATTGAAGCTCTGAAACGGAACGATAATAACCAGACAAAAACAGCGGTATTCCTGAAAATCCCCCGCCATATCCTGATTTATCGTATGAAAAAGCTGAATATAAAGTGACCGTGATTTTCCCGCCCTTTCCCTGTACCGTGTTTTTAACCAGCATTGATCATCCGCTCGCTCTTTGATGACTATTCTTCAATTTTATTGTACAATATTCTACAAATCCGCCAATACCCTTTAAAAAGTATTTTTTAAAAAAACATCTAATGGTTTGATTTTAATACACTTGCCACTCAGATCATCAAACAAATAATTACTGGCATCATTATTGAAATAGTACTCAATATGAAAAATTTACTAATCGTTATGGCCATAGCGGGTGTCATCATTTTTTTTCCGGTTTTAATCGGGAACAGCACGTCTCTTTTCGGCTATTTAACCGGAAGTTGTTTTCACACCGCCGATCATACGCATGGCATGGGGCCTGTTATGCTAAACAATTATCTTAAGAATTTTGTGCTCTTCTGGTGGGGTTCTATCGCCCTTGCTATTTATCTGTTGTCCCGAAAAAATAAAACCGATGAAAAAAAGGAAATACAATGAATTACAAATGGATTCTCAAAATTTCTTTGATATTACTGTTCATAAGCGGTCCGGGTCAGGCTCAGGAAAGTCTTGACAATTTGATCGACGAGGCTTTGCGGGCGAATCCGGATATTCAGCGTGTTAAGAACCAACTTGATGCCCGTAAATATAATATCGGACCCGCCGGCAGCCTGCCGGATCCTGTAATAACTTTTGGCCTTAATAATCTGCCGATGGATACTTATTCCTTCGATCAGGAGCCAATGACTCAAAAAACCATCGGCCTAATGCAAATGTTTCCCTTTTGGGGGAAATTGACGATGAAACAGGATATCGCTGAAATTGACGCGCTGATGGGAGCGGAAGGATATGATGAATCCAAACTGCAAATCATAAGACTTATCAAAAATACTTATTATGATCTCTATTATACCGACAGGGCAATTAATATAACCAATGAAAACAGACTGCTTCTGGAAAATGTCATTCAGGTGGCAACCATTAAATATCAGTCCGGTAAAGGCATTCAGCGGGATCTTCTGCAAAGTCAGCTGGAACAGCTAAAACTGGATGAAACTCTTGAAATTCTTAAGCAACAGGAATCGACGCTGAAAGCGCGGATGAATATTCTGCTAAACCGCGCCCCCGATCAGCCCATTGGAAATCCTCAGGCGCTGACAGCCGACAAACTTGATAAAAGTTTGGATCAGATTATTGAACTTTCACTTCAGAAAAATCCAATGTTAAAGATAAAAGATCTGAATACTGAAAAAACATCAGTCACGGAAAAGTTAAAAAGAAGAGAATATTGGCCGGATATCTCCCTTACCGCTATGTACGGACAACGTGAGAATCGACCCGACTTTTTATCGGCAACTGTCTCCCTCAGCATTCCGATCTATGCGCACAGAAAACAGAGTCAGAAGATTCAGGAGGCCGCCGCGCTAAATGAAAGCGCTAAATTTGAGTATGAAAACACAAAAAATGAAATCCTTTATCAGATAAAAGTCACCTATGATAATTATCAAAAGAATCTCCGGCTTCTGGCGCTCTATGAGACACAGATGATCCCGCAATCTCAGCAGGCCTATGAATCCGCGATTTCAGCATACTCAAACGACCGCATCGATTATACGTCAATGATTGACAACCTGATGACGCTGTATAAGTATCAGTTGGCGCGGGAAAATGTCTTGTCCGTCTATAACAAAAACATGGCGGATCTGGAATTTTTGGCGGGAGGGAGGAAGTAGGAAGTTTAAGAAAAAAGATAAAAGATAAAAGATAAAAGATAAAAGAGAAGAGTCTGAAGTGGGAGTATGAATTAAACAGCGTTAAGAGCGTTAAGAGTGTAAGAGTTAAGAGTGGGGGCGCCCCGCTCACAGTTAACCCATACGAATAGGGCCTGTCATCCCGTAGGGATCTTCTGCTTGCTTGGGAAGAGAGGAAAAGTAAGAAGTAGGAAGTAGGAAGTTTAAGAAAAAAGATAAAAGATAAAAGATCAAGAATAAGCTGCTTCCCCCTTGGCAAAGGGGGACTGAGGGGGTTGTTCATGAGAGCTAAGCAGGAAGTAAAAAGCGTTAAGAGTTAAGCGTAGGGGCGTCCCGCTCACAGTTAACCCATACGAATAAGGCCTGTCATCCCGTAGGGATCTTCTGCTTGCTTGGGAAGTGAAGAAAAGTAAGAAGTAGGAAGTAGGAAGTTTAAGAAAAAAGAAAAAAGATAAAAGAAAAAAGAGTAAGAATGGTTTGAACCGGGATTAAAATGATCTGGATGATTAAGAAATTGGAAATCAGAGTTTTCATTTAATCACATAAACCCGCCAAAGGCGGGCAGGTCAGAGTTCAGACAATAAAGATGATTAAAGCAACAAATAAAGGAGTGAGGCATGTCGTATAAAGAATTATTGTCAAAACAGAAAACCCGGATTATTTGGGGTTCATTCATATTACTGGCATTCATTATCGGTTATTCACTAAACAGCGCTCCGGAATCGTCAGAGGAACATAATCATGCTGAAAACTCAGTTCAAAAAAACACGATCTGGACATGTTCGATGCATCCTCAGATTCAACAGCCAAATCCGGGGCAATGTCCCATCTGCGGAATGGACCTCATACCCGTAAGCAACGACAGCGAAGGCGATGAAGGGTACCGGGAAATTCGTTTGTCTGAAAAAGCCAGAAAACTGGCGGAGATTCAGACCGCTCCTGTCGAACGACAGACCGTCCGGACGGAGATCCGTTTAACAGGCAAGGTCGGATTTGACGAAACCCGGCTGGGATACATTACCTCCCGCATAC
>JBFXGD010000108.1:0-11768 GCA_050178385.1 Calditrichaceae bacterium | reverse complement strand
CATCGGTTCCGTCTTTTGAATCTTTTAAAAGAGTCACGGATAAAGTAACCGCGGGTGAGATCGATGCACTGATTGTCTTTGGCGGAAATCCTGTATTTGACGCGCCTTCTGAATTTGATTTCAAGTCACTTCTGAAAAAAGTTAAACATTCTGTTCATTTATCCACACATGTTGATGAGACTTCAGAGATGACTGAATGGCATATCCCGCAGGCGCATTTTCTGGAGAGCTGGGGGGATGCCAGGGCTGCTGACGGATCCCGCAGTGTGATTCAGCCGATGATCGAACCGCTTTTCGGTGGGCATACCATGATAGAGTTATTGAATGTGATTCTATCGGGAGAGGACCGCAGGGGATATGATATTGTCCGCGAAACCTGGCAGAAAATTTTACCGACGGCAGAGTATGAAAAAAAATGGCGCGGACTGCTTCATGAGGGCGTAGCGGAAACCGATGGGCTGAAAGATATAAATCCCGGATTAAATTCATCTTTATTGAATGAAAATATTAAAAAATTCTCATTTAATTATCCCGCTGCGTCTGTTGATCATCTTGAGATTGTTTTCATGGCTTCCCCAGCTGTTTATGACGGGCGTTATGCAAATAACGGCTGGATGCAGGAAATGCCGGATCCGGTGACAAAAATCGCCTGGGATAATGCCGCGTTAATGAGTCCAAAGACCGCCGCTGAATTGGGAGTAAAAACCCAGGATCTTGTGCGGCTGAAGTACAATGACAGGGATCTGGTTATCCCGGTTTCGGTGCTTCCGGGTCATGCGGATTATTCGATTACGCTTCCTGTCGGGTACGGGCGGCGATCGGCGGGCAGGATTGGAAATAATACCGGTTTTGATGTTTATGGAATTCGTACTTCAGACGCGCTGAATTTTGATCTTGGTGCTGGAATAACCAAAACGGGTGAAACTTATCTCCTCGCTAATTCGCAGGATCACAGCAGCATGGAAGGCCGGCCGCTTATACGTGAAGCTTCGCTGGAACACTACCGCCGGCATCCAAATTTCGCTCCGGAAATGGTTGAAAGCCCTCCGTTGAAATCCCTCTGGGAAGACCGTGTTTATGATGAGGGTTATCAATGGGGAATGACAATCGATCTTAATTCCTGTTCAGGCTGTAATGCTTGCGTGATTGCCTGTCAGAGTGAGAATAATATTCCGATTGTCGGAAAGGAGCAGGTTTCCAAAGGCAGGGAAATGCACTGGATAAGACTGGACCGCTATTTTGCCGGTGATATGGATGATCCGGAAATGGTTTACCAGCCGGTGGCATGCCAGCATTGTGAGAACGCGCCTTGTGAGCAGGTCTGTCCGGTTCAGGCGACGGTTCATGACGATGAAGGTTTGAATGTCATGACCTATAACCGCTGCATCGGAACCAGATACTGTTCAAATAACTGTCCATATAAAGTGCGCAGGTTTAACTTCTTTAATTATACAAAAGATCTGGGTGAAATTATCAAAATGGCGCAGAATCCTGATGTGACGGTGCGTTCACGCGGTGTAATGGAAAAGTGTACGTTCTGCGTCCAAAGAATCTCAGGAGCGAAAAATAACGCTAAGCTCGAAGAGCGGGAAGTTTATGACGGTGAAATCGAGACAGCATGCCAGCAGAGTTGTCCGGCTGACGCCATCGTGTTCGGAAATATTAATGATCCCGAAAGCGCGGTTTCAAAAATGAAAACACAGAACAGAGATTACACGATGCTTGGTGAGCTGAATTTAAAAACGAGAACGACTTTTTTGGCGAAGCTACGCAATCCAAATCCTGAGCTGGAAAATTATAAAATAAACATAAGTTAATCACAAAAAATGATGAGAAGCCTGTGGGTGTCACAACAAAAAATTCAGCTGTTATTCAGGCGGCAGAGCCGCCTCTGATCGCCGGTAACCCGACCTTTTCAAGTATTACAGAGCAGATCAGTTCGATTACCGAAAGAAAAACACCAAAGATCTGGTATGCCCTGTTAGCTGTTTCCGGATCTATGGCGATGATGCTGGTGGCGATGATCGCGTATCTGTTCTGGGAGGGCATCGGAATCTGGGGGGTCAATATCCCTGTAGGGTGGGGATGGGCTATCGTAAATTTTGTTTTCTGGGTGGGTATCGGACACGCGGGGACTCTGATTTCCGCGGTTCTGTTTCTGTTCCGCCAGCGATGGAGAACGTCCATTAACCGTTTCGCGGAGGCGATGACTATCTTTGCGGTAATCTGCGCGCTGATCTTTCCCGGTATTCATGTTGGCCGTGCTTGGGTTGCGTACTGGATGTTTCCGATCCCGAATCAGATGGGGATGTGGCCAAATTTCCGAAGCCCGCTGCTCTGGGATGTATTTGCCGTCAGCACATATTTTTCAGTATCGCTGATGTTCTGGTATGTTGGACTTATCCCCGATTTGGCGACACTGAGAGACCGGGCGAAATCAAGGCTGAAAAAAATTATATTTGGAATATTTTCTCTCGGATGGCGGGGTGGAAACAGGCAGTGGAAACATTATGAACTGGCTTATCTGCTGCTGGCGGGATTATCAACGCCCCTGGTGCTTTCTGTGCACAGCGTTGTGAGTACAGACTTTGCGACAAGTGTGATTCCCGGGTGGCACACGACCATCTTTCCTCCATATTTTGTGGCGGGTGCAATCTTTTCCGGATTCGCGATGGTGATGACACTCGCTCTTATTGCCAGGAAAGTGTTTAATCTGGAGCATATCATTACGATCCGGCATCTGGAGAATATGAACAAGATCATGCTGGTCACAGGGCTAATGGTTGGATATTCTTATGGCATGGAATTTTTTATCGCCTGGTACAGCGGGAATGAGTATGAAACCTTTGCCTTCATAAACAGGGCATTTGGTCCGTACGCATGGGCTTACTGGACAATGATTACCTGTAATGTGATTGTGCCGCAGATTTTCTGGTCAAAGAAGCTGCGCACAAGTATTCCTGTTATGTTCGTTGCCTCCATTCTTATAAATGTTGGTATGTGGTTCGAAAGATTTGTCATCGTTGTTTCCTCGCTTTCACGTGATTTTCTGCCATCCAGCTGGGCTTACTATAAACCGACTATTTTTGATATCGGCATTTTTATCGGCTCATTTGGATTGTTTTTCTCGCTGTTCCTTCTTTTTATCCGTTTTTTGCCAATGATTGCCATATCGGAAGTGAAGGGTGTTCTCCCGCAGGCCGATCCGCATCACAATGGACATAACGGCGGAGGCCATCATGAAAAATAAAAAAGTTGAAGGAGTCATCGCCGAATTTGGTTCGCCCGCTGAGTTATTAAAGGCGGCGGAACAGCTACGCGATTCAGGATACAGGAAATTTGACTGTCATTCACCGTTTCCGGTGCATGGAATGGATAGCGCCATGGGTGAAAAACGGTCTCCGCTGGGATGGATGGTAGGCATTGTCGCTATCGGCTCCTTTCTCGCGGGTTTTGCCTTAGAAGGATGGACAAGCGCCATTGATTATCCCATAACTGTCTCAGGAAAACCCTTTTTCAGTTATCAGGCCTTCGGTACGGTCGCGTTTGCAGTCATGGTGTTTTCAGCAGCGCTTACGGCGCTTGTGGGTATGCTCCTTCTTAACAAACTGCCGCAATTTTTTCATCCGATTTTTCATTCTGATCGTTTCGCCAGAGTGACGGATGATGCTTTTTTTGTAAGTATTGAAGCTGAGAATGATGATTTCGATCCGGAACAGGCCAGGACGTTTTTGGAAAAAATCGGCGGAAAAAATATAGAATTTCTGCTGGACCGGTCAGATATCGTAAATGAAGAAGTCAAAACGAAATAGATGTGAGGCGTAATCTTGTATAATATATTTTTAAAAAAGATTTTTCCGCTGTTTCTGCTGCTGGCATTGTCAGTTCAGTTTACCGGTTGTCTTCGTGGTAAGCCTTCGGATAAACCGCCAATCCATATTAATCCAAATATGGATCAGCAGCCGAAATATCTGCCGCAGACGCAAAGCCGGTTTTTTGAGAACGGATCCGCGATGCGCGCGCCGGTTCCCGGCACTGTCGCCAGGGGAGAGCTTTTTGATGACACTGAATATTATTTTGGAAAAGATGCCGCCGGGAATCTGATCCTGAAGTCTCCGGTTGAACCGACAGTACAGGTCTTGAAAAGAGGGCAGGAACGATATGATATATATTGCGCGCCTTGTCATAGCAAGGTAGGAGACGGAAAAGGCATCGTTGTAAAACGAGGTTTCCTGCCGCCTCCGTCATTTCATCAGGATAATATTCGAAATTTTCCCGACGGACATATTTACGATGTTATCACCAATGGAATACGAAATATGCCGTCTTATAAGCACCAGATTCCGGTTGATGACCGCTGGGCAATTGTTAATTATGTCCGGGCTTTGCAGCGGACCCGGAATGCATCCGCTTCGGATGTGCCGGAAGAAATATTAAAAGACATAAGGTAGAGAATCGGGTATGAAATTAGACAAAAACACATATCGCCTTACTGACAGCGGTAAATTTGGGAAATACGCGTTGATAGCCGGATCACTGGCGCTTCTTATTACTTTTACAGGTTATTTTATTGATTCGGGGCAGTTTTTCCATTCCTACCTGGTCGCCTATATGTTTTGGGTAACTTTAGGACTTGGGGGATTGTTTTTCACGCTCCTGAATCATCTTGTCGGGGCGCAATGGAGTATCGTTCTGAGGCGTATCACGGAAACTTTGATGATGGTTCTTCCCGTCATGGCTGTTTTCTTTGTTCCGCTTGTTTTTGGTTTTCATGACTTATACCACTGGAGCCATCCGGAAGCCGTCGCTCAGGACGCGTTACTTCAAAAAAAGGCCGGATATCTCAATATTCCTTTTTTTCTGATCCGTTCAGCCGTTTATTTTTCAGTATGGTATCTGATAGCAAGAGTATTGTATAAGACTTCAATAGCTCAGGACAACGCGCCGGATGAAGAAAAAATAGAAAAAATGAAGCGTATCAGCGCGCCGGCGATGATTTTGTTTGCTTTAACATCGAGTTTCGCGGCGTTTGACTGGCTCATGTCTCTTGATCCGCACTGGTATTCCACAATTTATGGCGTGTATTTCTTCTCGGGCAGCCTGCTCTCATTGCTCGCGTTTACAATCATCATCGGTGTCACGCTAAGAAATTTCGGGATTCTTGATGATGTCATCACAATTGAACACTATCATGATCTCGCGAAATTATTGTTCTCGTTTATTATTTTCTGGGCCTATATGGGATTTTCACAATATTTCCTGATATGGTACGCGAACATACCGGAAGAAACCATCTGGTACACGGTCCGCTGGGAGGGCACCTGGAAATACATGACCATGACGATTGTTCTGGGGCATTTTCTCTTCCCGTTTCTTGGTCTTATGACGAGATCTTCAAAACGAAATCTGAAATGGCTTACTTTTATGTCGGTCTGGGTACTGATAATGCATTGGATCGATCTGTATTGGCTGACCTTCCCGACGCACAGCGCGGATGGCTTTCATTTTTCGTGGATGGATATTACCGGATTCATCGGACTGGGAGGATTGTTTTCCTGGGTTTTCTGGAAAAAATTCAGCTCGAAGGCTCTGGTACCCGTGGAAGACCGAAGACTGGCTTATTCTGTGCGGTTTGAGAATAATTAGGAAGAAAAATGGCAAATAATATGATAGAAAATCCCGGTCAGAAATATGAAAAACAGGATATTAATATTTCAAAAATTATCGGTTACGCGGTAGCGATCATCGTTATACTCGCGTCAATCCTGGTATTTTTGAATGAATATTTTGTTTTTGCGAGGGAAAACCTTGTTTATGAGAAGGTTTTAAAACCGGAGTCAATAGAACTGCGCGAAATAAGAGCCGCTGAAGAGAAAGAATTAAATTCGTATAAAGTGCTCGATGCTGATAAGGGTATTTATCAGATTCCGATTGAAAGGGCCATACAGGTGATTGCGGATGAAACCTACGAAAGTCGCCTAAGACAAGTAAAACCAAAGAGATAAATAGTATCAAAATGTTATCCGGTATAGATACACGCCTGATTTTAATGATCATCCTGTTCCTGGTGATCATCGCCAATGGGCAGGTTAATCGTCAAAAAGTAAGTGAACTTCAAAATATCGATGTTTCAGAATATTTGGGAGAAACAATCCCTTTGAATTTGAAATTCACGGATGATCACGGAAATCGGCGCGATCTGAATGAATTTTTTCATCAGGGTAAACCTGTTGTAATGATTCTCGCTTATTACAACTGTCCCATGCTCTGCACATTGGTACTGAATGGTGTCAGTCAGACGGTTAGTGAAATGGATTGGATTCCCGGAAAGCAGTATGAGCTTCTGACGGTAAGTATTGATCCAAAAGAGACCGCGGAATTGGCGGCCGCAAAGAAAAAAACGCATTTGGACTTTATTCAGAAGGATGAGGCTCAAAATGGCTGGACATTTTTTGTGGGTGAGCAGCCGCAGATTGACTCTCTGGCGAATGCCCTGGGATTTGAATACTATTATGTGGAAGAAAGAGATGAGTTCGCCCATCCTGCCGTCGTATTTGTGCTTACGCCTGAAGGAGAGATATCAAGATATCTCTATGGTATTGAATACAGAGCTTCAGATTTGCGATTAGCGCTGCTCGAGGCATCAGAAGGACGGATTGGATCGACAATTGACCGCTTGATATTGTACTGCTATCATTATGACCCTTCGTCAAAGGGGTATGTGATTTTTGCGGGTAACGTCATGCGTCTGGGTGGAGCGATCACGCTTCTCATCATGATTTTTGTTTTAGGTATTTACTGGCTAAACGAGTACAGAAGAAAATCAATTGTATGAGCGTAACCGACTAAAGATTTAAAGAAGGAAGATTATTTCGATGGATACAACCGGGACATTTTTTCTGCCGCCGCCAAACTCAACAATAGCATCGGATGTTGATGCCTTGTTTTATTTTATCCTGTATGCTTCCATTTTCTTTTTTGTCGTTGTCGTTTTTGGAAGCGCCTATTTTGCGGTAAAGTATCGCCGGCGCGGGAAAAAGGAATTCACACCGGATATTTCGCATAATACCAGGCTGGAAATCATCTGGACCGTTATCCCCACAATTCTGGTCTTTATTGTGTTTCTATGGGGATTTAATACATATCTGAAGATGAACGTCGTACCGAAAGATGCCATGAATGTTAAGGTCACCGGTCAAAAATGGTTCTGGTCGTTTGGCTATGACAATGGAATAATGACCACAAATGAACTGGTTGTGCCGGTTGGCAAACCGGTACAGTTAACCATGTCATCCAAAGACGTAATTCACAGCTTTTTTGTACCGGATTTCCGCATGAAAATGGATGTGTTGCCAAACCGATACACCATTGCCTGGTTCGAATCGACTAATCCGGGAACTTATGATTTGTTTTGCACGGAATACTGCGGTAAAGGACATTCGGAGATGATCGGAAAAGTCAAAGTTGTTTCCGGACGCGAATATGACGAGTGGGTAGCGTCCAATGCCAATCTCGGAGCCGGAATGGCGCCTGAGGAGTTCGGCGCGAAATTATTCAAAAGCAAGGCTTGTATCACCTGCCACAGTAATGACGGTTCGAAAAATACGGGTCCGACTTTCAGAGGATTATTCGGGCGTATGGAAAGGTTACAGGATGGTAGTAATATTACCGTTGATGAAAATTATATTCGCGAATCCATACTGGAACCACAGGCTAAGGTGGTGATGGGATTTCAACCGGTGATGCCCACTTATCAGGGCTTGTTGAAAGATGAAGAAATTGACGCGATGGTCGCATACTTAAAAACATTAAAATAAACGGGTATCAGGGTATGGCTGTTTTTGCAGAAACAAATTATCTGAATCAGGACAAAGGAATCAAATCCTGGCTGTTTACACTCGATCATAAACGCATCGGTGTTTTGTATCTCTACGGTATAATGATTTCCTTTTTTGTGGGCGGGGTACTGGCGATATTAATCCGGCTGGAGCTGCTGCATCCCGGACCGGACTTTATGACCGCGAATACCTATAACCAATATTTTACACTGCACGGCGCGATTATGATTTTTTTGTTTATCATACCGTCGATTCCCGCCGCGCTGGGTAATTTTGTACTTCCTTTGATGATAGGGGCCAAGGATGTGGCATTTCCGAAATTAAATCTGGCAAGCTGGTATGTGTATGTGTTCGGCGCCATTTTTGCGCTTTTCGCTATTATCAGCGGCGGTGTGGATACCGGCTGGACCTTTTACACTCCTTACAGTACCGAATCAACCGGCTCGGTGATTTCCATGACCTTCGGTATCTTTATTCTTGGATTTTCATCCATATTTACCGGCATCAATTTTATCGCCACGATCCATAAACTGCGGGCGCCGGGTATGACCTGGTTCAAAATGCCGCTTTTTGTCTGGGGGCTTTACGCCACGGCGATTATTCAGGTGCTGGCAACTCCGGTACTCGGGATTACCCTTCTGCTGCTTATCCTGGAAAAAGCGTTCGGTATCGGTATTTTTGACCCGGCGATGGGCGGAGATCCGGTTCTTTATCAGCACTTTTTCTGGTTCTACTCGCATCCGGCTGTATATATCATGATTCTTCCCGGCATGGGGATTATCAGTGAGCTTATTTCGACATTTTCCCACAAAAAGATTTTTGGTTATAAAGCGATTGCCTTCTCCAGTCTGGGAATCGCGCTGGTCAGCTTTCTGGTTTGGGGACATCACATGTTCACAAGCGGACAATCCGAACTGGCGGCGATGATTTTTTCATTCCTGACCTTTTTGGTAGGGATACCTTCGGGGATTAAAATGTTCAACTGGTTCGCGACGCTATATAAAGGATCGATTACCTTTGAAACTCCGATGCTCTACGCCCTCTCTTTCTTGTTTCTGTTTGCCATCGGAGGGTTAACGGGCATATTTCTCGGCGCATTGTCCATCGATGTTCACTTGCACGACACTTACTTTGTGGTCGCTCATTTCCATTATGTTATGATGGGCGGGACTGTGATGGCTTTTCTTGGTGGTCTTCACTACTGGTGGCCTAAGTTTTGGGGGCGGATGTACAGTGAGTTCTGGGGAAAGATCGCCGCTTTTCTGATCTTTGTCGGTTTTAATATGACTTTTTTTACACAATTCATTCTCGGGACAAAGGGGATGCCAAGGCGTTATTATAACTATCTCGACCAGTACCAGCCGCTTCACGCGTTTTCATCGGTCGGCTCATGGGTACTCGGGGTGGGCTTCATTATCATGGGTATTTACCTGGTTTACGCGATGATCAAGGGGCGTCCGGCCGGGAAAAATCCGTTTGGCGCGCTTACGCTTGAATGGACTACCGATTCACCGCCGCCAAAAGAAAATTTCTCCGAAGTCCCGGTTGTGGTTAACGGTCCTTATGATTTTGATCACCTGATGGTTATTGATGATGTTTTATACGAAAAAGATAAGATGAAAAGCCGCAAGGAAGAACCGGAAGTGGCTAAATAACTTTGTTTTATTATTTTGAAGTCAATCTTGGATAAGAAACAGGACTGAAAATGGAGCATGCAGAAAAACATCCTGCCCATTTGGCGCATCATTTTAGTGATATGGGGCAGCAGGAAGAAACAGTAAAGCTGGGAATGTGGATTTTTCTTTTGACTGAAATTTTGTTATTCGGCGGGCTTTTTACAGCCTATTCAATTTTTCGGGCATGGAATCCGGATATGTTTTATAATGCGCATAAAGTGCTAAATGTTTATCTCGGGACATTGAATACGGTTGTGCTGATCACAAGCTCACTGACTATGGCGCTTTCCATACGAAGTATGCAATTATCAAACAAAAAACATACTGTTGTTTTTCTGATAATCACACTAATCCTGGCCGCCGCGTTTCTTGTTGTTAAATATTTTGAATACAGCCATAAAATACATCTGGGACAGCTTCCCGGAAAATACTACACTTTTACCGGTCTGGAAGGATCTAATCCGCATGTTTTTTTCAGCATTTATTTTGCGATGACCGGTCTGCACGGTATTCACATACTATTGGGGATGATGGCCATCAGCTGGGTTTTGTACAGAACGGTAAAAAATGAATTTTCAGCAGAATATTATACACCAATCGAGATGACCGGTTTGTATTGGCATCTGGTTGATCTTATCTGGATATTTTTGTTCCCTTTATTGTATTTGATAGGATAGATAAAGATGACAAACTCAAATAAAATTGAACATAAAATTCATATCATCCCATTGAGGATATACCTGGGAGTGGCCGCGGCATTATTGGTGCTTACGGGAATCACCGTAGGGGTTTCCTTTCTTCATTTCGGAGCGTTCAATCTTGTCATCGCCATGTTGATCGCGGCGGTGAAGGGTACCCTGGTCATCCTTTTCTTCATGCACTTATTGTATGATAATAAATTCTACCTTGCTATATTCTCGTTTTCACTTGTATTTCTGGCAGTTTTTATCATTCTTACCATGTTTGATACAATGAACAGGGGTGAGATTTACAAAATTAAAGACGGTCCGATTCAGAAAAATGCTCAGATCTACGAAACTGACCGCTAAATCAAATCTGTTCATAAAAGATTTGCGTGAAAGTTTCGAAACATATAAAAAAAGCGGTTATAAAAATCGATGTCAGTAGATGTAAAAATCTACCAGCCGAGACTGAAAAAAAACTTAGAATGTTATCATTGTGGTGAACAATGCAGGGATAACTCCATTTTTATGGGGGAAAAAGTATTCTGCTGCAAAGGGTGCCGGCTGGTCTATGAACTTCTTGAAGAAAATAATCTCTGTGATTATTATCAGTTTGATAAGAATCCGGGCGTTTCTCCGGATGAATTCGGAGCTCCGGAAAAATATTCCTTTCTGGAAGATAATTCCATCCGGAAACAGTTGATTCAGGAATCCGGCGGGTCCAGGGTTTCTGTAAATTTTTTTATTCCTTCCATGCACTGCAGTTCATGTATATGGCTTCTTGAAAATCTTGAAAGACTAAACGAAGGTATTATTGAATCCCGCGTTGATTTTGTTCAGAAAGAACTAAATATCACATTTAACCGTGATAAGACCGGATTACGGAATATTGTAGAAAATCTGGCGTCCATCGGTTATGAACCAGAGTTTAACCAGGAAAATCTAAAAAATAAGCAGAATAAGTCCGAGAACAGAGATCTTTATCTGAAAATCGGCGTGGCTGGATTCTCATTTGCCAATATTATGCTGCTCAGTTTTCCTGAATACTTATCCGGCGACGCCTCGATTGACGCTCCTTTCAGAAACTTTTTTGGGTATCTGAACATTCTGCTTGCCTTACCTGTATTTCTCTACAGCAGCATGAATTACTTTAAATCCGCCTGGACAGGACTCAAACAACGGCTGATAAATATTGACGTTCCTGTTTCCCTGGGGATTGCAACCTTATTCAGCAGGAGTCTGTATGAAATCCTAAGCGGAAACGGCACCGGTTATATGGATTCTTTCACCGGCCTGATATTGTTGCTGCTGATCGGCAAATTATTCCAGAACAAAACACATCACGCGTTGTCATTCGAACGCGATTATAAATCATATTTTCCAATCGCGGTGACGATAAAGGAGAAAAACGACCTGAGAACAATACCTTTGTCAAAACTGCAGGCTGGAAACCGGATTATTGTCCGTAACGCGGAATTAATTCCTGCGGACTCTGTTATTATAAAAGGCTCGGGATATATCGATTACAGTTTTGTAACGGGTGAGTCAAATTTAGTCAAAAAAAGCTCAGG
>JBFXGD010000107.1:0-11846 GCA_050178385.1 Calditrichaceae bacterium | reverse complement strand
AGTGGTTCCGTAAGTTTTTTATTGCTGGCTTATTTTTCCTTGGTGTTAAGTTTCAATCATTGTTGTTCTGGATGTGGTTCCGGAAGAAAAATTGGCGCTTTACGGACTTGTTACTCTCCAAGTTTCAATCCTTGTTGTTCTGGAAGTGGTTCCGGAAGAATGGATGGAACTGTTATAAACGACAGGACGTTTGGTTTCAATCCTTGTTGTTCTGGAAGTGGTTCCGGAAGTCATGCTATAAATCTCCCTTATCTTCAATCTGGTTGTTTCAATCCTTGTTGTTCTGGAAGTGGTTCCGGAAGCATGTCCGAGGACGAACTACGGGAGCTTGAGTTTGGTTTCAATCCTTGTTGTTCTGGAAGTGGTTCCGGAAGTTGAAAAATGAAATACAGTTGCAACTATTGTAACGATGTTTCAATCCTTGTTGTTCTGGAAGTGGTTCCGGAAGCCCATTTTTTTAAAATCTTCATTAAAATCAATCGGTTTACATAAATTTTCAAAGAGCGAAATTTGATCGTTTTGAAGGCACATGTTATAAAACCACCTTATTGGGAGTTACCAGAGGTCTAAAACTGATTGTTTTTATAGTTCATATTTATATTTTAACGAAAACCCCAATAATTTTGGATCAATCATTTTTTTTAAACCACCATTTAATGGATTATATGATTTTTATCACTCCCATAGTCAACGATCAATTCTTTTATTGGCCACCACTGCATAAATTCCTGTAACAACAATCCGAACACCTATTTTTTACCGTGGTGGGTTGCGGAAAACGGCAACGGTCAATCACATCGGCAATTCCGTGCATCGTCATTTCTAGTTCATCATAATTTTTACCGGTCAGGGGAACATCTATCAACTTATTTTTACTCCGGGTATAGATGATAAATCCTCTGTTTACCGGGACATCATAATTTTTTTCAATCAATCGTCCATAAAACGCAAGTTGGAGCTTATAGGTTTTAAACACCCGGTCCTTGTATTCGGCATATTTGTAATCCAATGGCGCCGCAGTGCCGTCATCAAGAAAAAGGATCTCGTCAACAACCCCACGCATTCCCTGGTTGGAAAGGTACATATCTGCTTTTTTATCGACCACGCCTATTTTCTTTCGCAAATAGTCAGGGTTCATGGACCTTATTTTTTCGTGAACGGTGCGGCCTTTTTGGACTTTGAAACGATTTCCTTGGTTCTCTGGGATAGCAAGTACATGCTCAAAGTAGGTGTAACGAGGGCAGTACAGATATTCCAGAAGATGGGTTGCCGTTAAAGAAAAGCTGTTATTCATATGTTCTGTGACCTTCTCTCCCTAAAAAGCCAAAGTCCCGCCCGTATCTCTTTTCCAGCCGGTAGCCTCATCATAACATGCTGAAAGCGAGTCGCGCCAGGTATATACTAAAAATGTCCCTTCAAACTCTTGATCAGGCACATATTTCGACGGAACTGACAGGACATAATCATAAAGTGTTTTTCGAATCTTCAGAAAAGCCTCTTTTCTTTTTATCGGATTACAAAAGGATTTGATCTCCAGGTATTTCTTCCAGACTGATTGGGCTGTTTCATCCCATTCAATAAACACGTCTTTCAAATCATAATTAACCGGGTCAATGAGGTGAAAATTTTTATAAACATTCTGAAACTGAAGGTTGTCCATATATTCAAGGAGCTCATTTGAACCTTCATTGTTTTGTTTGGATTGAATTTCCGCGTAATATCGATCCATGTTTTGGAGAAAATCCGTTTCGGAGATTTCAGGCTTTTCCGAGATAATGGTTTTAGTTTCCAGCATGGACAGGGCATTTTCTCCATAAACATATTTTTCAAATGGCGTATTTCTATTATTCTCATCCAGGATCTGAAAAAGACGGACACGGCCTTTACGGCCTTCTTTAAAATTTCGGTTACATCTGCCGCACACTTGATTGATGGATTCTAACGGCCCCGAATCCCGCCAGACATTTTCCACGTCAATATCTACACCGGCTTCAATCATCTGCGTTGAAACTATAATTTTTTTCCGGGAACTTTCTTTGATATCCCGGATACGTTTCCGGCGGTGAGTCGGGATAATATTGGTGGACAGAAAAAAACAATCCGCATCTGGATCGACATTAGCCAGAGCTTGATACAGAATTATCGCAGAATTGACCGTATTCATAACAAATAGAAATGATTCGTCGCTCGTCCGCACTCCATCTTTGCAAAGCTCAGCATAGTCAGATAACGTGAGGGGCGTTTCATGGAAGGTCAGGGTCACCCTGTCCAGTTGGGAAAAATACTTTTGCTTATCCGGGACCAGTTCGATGATTTCATTGTCTTCAAATAGTTTGGGCTGAGTGGCCGTAATCAGAATGAATCGGGTGTGTAAAAGGCTGGCCATGAGTTTCATGCTTTTTCTGACGATCACCCAGTACTTGTACGGCAGAGATTGAACCTCATCAAGAAGTACGATGGCATTGGCAAACATCCTGAATTTCTGAATCATCCTGTTTCTATTCGTAAAAAAGGTATGAAAAACCTGAAACATGGTAGTCACGATGATTTCAGACGTCCAACTTTCAATC
Source organism: Calditrichaceae bacterium (assembly GCA_050178385.1). GTDB lineage: Bacteria > Calditrichota > Calditrichia > Calditrichales > JBFXGD01 > JBFXGD01. The sequence goes on along the minus strand of JBFXGD010000107.1, from coordinate 9,276 downwards.
AAAAATTTGGATTCACCGGTTTCAAATTCGTCAAGCCCGGCTGAGTAACACATATCTGCCAGATGGTGGTGTTTCAATAGGATTGATGAATCGGGAACGGAAAGCACCTTTTTGAAGACTTCATAATTCTGATCAATAATGCTGGTAAATGGAAGGGCGTAAATAATTCGAGGTATTGGCCCCGGCTTTTCCAGCCGTTTTCTCAGTTTAAGTGCCACCGACAGGCAGGTGAACGTCTTCCCTGTACCTGTGGGGACATTTAACGAAAAAATATGGTTTGACCGGATATCCGCATCCATAATGGATCGTTCCGCATCATCAAATATATTCGATCGTATTTGATCCATCCTGTTTTCAGGTTTCCCGAACTGCCGTGTTATGTAATCCCGGACAATATGGTCCGGGATAGGACTGCGTTTGATACTCAGGGAACCGCTGAAAATAGCCTCCTCTTTATCCGAATGCAGCAACAGAGAAAACAGGTACTGAAAAATGAAATAGTGTTCGGTGTTTTGGGGGATTCTAAAGAGCTTCCTGTTTTCAGCTCTGGCGATATTTTTTGTATAATAATTTTGCCAGGAATGTGGAAACTCTTCTGCTGAAAGCTCAAGTCCGGTTTTTTGCTCCATATGTTTCAGGAAATCATCTATTTCCGCCTTTGAACATGCTTGAATCTGGGCATCCAAATGCGTTGGCTCAGTACTGTCCAATTCATTGTCCGAGCCCTTAAACCGGATGGCGTTTCCCATATTCCCATGGTGCCTTTTGATGCAAAGAAAAATAAACAATGGCATAACTTGCCACACATCGTTTTTTTCCGGATACGCTTCACAATACAGGGATACACAGAAATGTGCGATCACAGCGGATAGAAGGCCATGCCTGGTCATGGGATCATTTTTCATGACCTGTTTTTTATCTTCGTTTTTTTCTACCAGGTATTCCTGAAAAAAAGACGTGGCCTTGCCGATGTCATGAAAAAAGCCCATAAGCCATATCAGACACTTCCAATGGTCAAGGCTGAAATATTGTCCAAAGTTGCTCTGATCTTCATTAAATTTTGAGACACAGGCCTCGGCTACCCGTCCCATATGATCAATAAGCCGTTTTTCAGGGTGGGAAAGCAGCTCAGAAGAACACAATACGGTCACCTTTACCTGTATCAAATGATTGGCGAACTTTGCAGGAGATGCTCCTGGCACAACGCTCAAATAAGACATCGTCCCGTCTTGTCACCGTGCGATCCGGGGCCATTGACACCGGATAATTGACTTTGAACAACTCCAGGCCACTGTCAAAAGCCACGGAGGAGTCATCCTGCAAACAGGACACGGGAACCACCGAACGGATTTCCTGAAATCCGGTATCGTCACACTCCGTAAGAGGCCATTCACCTTCAAAGGAGAAATCTCCGATAAGTTCGCTTAAGCCAAGGGATACTGTATACACGGATTGATGGCTGGAAAGCTTTTCTTTCAACAGCTCATACAAATCCTTATCCGAGTGATAAAAGTAAATTCTGAACTCGGGGTCCTTAAGGTATTCGGTCCGGATCTGGGTCCGGTTCTTGATCCTCCAGAAATGCTGTTTCGTATCAACCATATTCACTGTCCACCTGACCTTTTTAACGGTCCTGGTAATACACACGGCAATTTTCCAGGAATTGTCCGGGAAATGATGGAGATATGTTTCTTTGTCAAGACCGATAATGGCGGATACGATACCAATTATCGTAGGTGGCGGAGGAAACTCGAATGTCAGGGGGGAGGTGGTGGTGTAATATTTCTTGAAATGACCGTAATCCCCCCTCAGTATAAAAGAAAGCGCTTTGCCCATCACAGGACCTCAGCAGATTCGTCTATAAAATTAAGTTGTTTCAATTCCTTACAATCAAGGGTAATGGGTTTCCCGTTAATCAGGTAACTCATTTTTCTGTCACTCACATATCCCACACTTTTGATTTTATCTTTATGTAATTTGACGGTTTCCACAAGCTCAGTAAGGTCTACAGCGTAATCTTCCGGTTTCCTGATTTTGGAATCAATGCAATCTGCTTTGAGGCGGATACGGTTATCCAGTTCCCCGATAAAAAAATTAGGTTCGTTATAAGTGATGCACAAAAGCAGCCTTGGCATCTGACCGAACTTAGATCTTGAAATCAGACCTTTGGTGCCGTTCCACATGGCCTTTTTAAGATCAGCCATATCCTCCTCGGTAAGCTTGGTGTGTTTCGCAGCATTTTCATTCACAATTCCGTAAAACCCGATTAGCGAATATGGAAGGACGTACTCTTCCCTGAATGTTTTCTTTGTTGCCCCCTCTTTCGATGCAAAGGCACCGGTTCCTTTCACATGCATGATTTTAACCCCATGCACCGATTTTCCCATTTTAAACTGGACCGGCCCCGTATAGGTCAATGAACTGGAAACGCTTTTTGTTTTGTTCCCATCCTTAACCTTTAGGTCCAGCGGAATCGTTGCACCAAAAAGGCGAACATCAATGCACTCCCCCAGAATGTTCCGGGAAATGATCTGTTTCTGCTCCTCGGCTTTCTTGTTACTTAAATCCTCCTGATCCCTGAGATAATCCAGTGCTCTGAGTTTTGCATCCTGTATATGGCCTTCATCATCGTAGACTTTTTCTTGAACAAAAATATCTTTTCCTTTTTCAAACAGGTAATCCCGGACTGTACGTTTCAGTCTTACATCAGTCACGATGTTCCGGCCTGTTTCTTCATCAATTCTAGGCTTGTTTTCATCGTTGGGGTCTCCGTTGGGATTCGAATTCTCAATGTCATAGAGAAAAAGTAATTCACTGCGTTTGTTTATATCAGTCATTTTGGAACCTCCTTAGGGATTAGTAACGGTATTCTTTTCCGATTTTTCGATTTTAAAATAGTCGGACAGGTTCATACCAAGGACAAAAATATAGTTCAGCTCATCCAGTGGGATCTCCCACTTATTGTGATCCCCGGCTGCAATCATGAATTTGGAAATCAGTGTTTCAAGACGAGAATAGTAATTTTTTTGGTACTGTTCGAGTTTATCGACGATTATAGGCAGCAGACCGATCAGATCCCGGCTGTCCATCTTAAGCCCCTTCAGACGCGAGCGGAAGGGGGTTGAGTTTCTTTCCTGAGACTGAATGTTCAGTAATAGTTTTGTTAATACCCCAAGGAGAAAAACCCCTTTATGGGCATCTGTCCTGAAAAAATTCTGGAATGTCTCAAAGAAAAAAGTCACTTTATCTTCAAACTCCTCTTTGGACGTTATTTCGAATGATTGAAAAAACATCTGATCCATAGGTCTTTCCTTTTCGCAGTTGTCGGTTAATATGCCAAGTTCGTTTAAATAAATAAGCAACATCCATCCTTGAAGAGTGAAAAACCAATCATTCTCCTCGGCAATAAATGCTTTTCTCACAATTTTCATGATGTGGCTCAGAACAAAAGAGTACCCGATGGATGCACTCTTAAACACATTATCCACGATTTGAAGAAATGATTTATTATAATTTCCATTCATTTTATCGTTGGGAAAAAACTGCCTGATCACGCCGAAATGAAACCGAAAAATCCGTTTCCCTTCTTTGGATAATTTCTGAAAAAATACGATTCGGTCCACACAGTCCTTTACATCATACAGACATCTGATCCGGGAGGGCAAAACATCTTCGATATTAGCAAGAATCCGAAACACTTCTTTTTGGGGCTTGTCGTAAAAAACAAGATTAAAACTGATCTGATTCTCTTCCTCTTTCACCAGATCAAAAACTTCATCTTCCTGGCCGGTAATGGTCTGCCTGTCCTGATCGTTGATCTTCAAATCTTTTTTAAGATTAAAAATCGTATCAAGAAGATAAGGGTCCGAGCCTGTAGGACGAATGAGTTTGGGAATTAGGTAATACCGCAGTCCATAAAGACTATAATCAAGGTTAGACTCCATAACCTTAATGCCCATTTCGATATTCAAAGCGCAATCCAGGCAAACCGGATAATTTTTCCAGCTTTGATCTTGCCGGAAACCACCTGAAACCATGCCCGGTTTATCCACGTTGTAAAACTTCAGCGTAGTAAAATATCCAAAAACCTCATCTTTTATTTGCTTGCAGACCGAACAGGTCGATTGGTTGGAATAAGAGTACTTTTTAAACGTTTTTGAGTATTTATATTCTTTGACACATTCTTCAGTAATAAATCGAGAAAAGAACGGATAGTCGCCCGGGAATTTGGGTTGCCCCCCATCAATAAACAAAACCGAAAGGACAGCTCCTTTACCCTCAACTTGTTGCAGCTTGCTATTCAAATCTTCACGGATGTCTGCCCCGTGATCCTGGATAACATCCCTGATATTTGTAAGAAATGTCTGGTCGTCTTTATCAAGAAAACTTGCTTCACAATATGCTTCAAACCAGCCTTTGATTCTTTGGTCAAAGGTCTTACCGATATCTGCGGATACCTGTCCTGTGGGTGTTTTGTTACTCCCACGTGAAGAACCGCGTTTATAGAGGAGCTTGGCCTTTAAAGCTTTTCCGTTTTGCCGGTAATCAATCCCTTTGTAATACCAGGCATCGCCCGTTTTCTCAAAAACAACAAGAAACAAGTGCTCATTTTGTCCATCATTGTAAGAGTCCTCAAGCCAGATATCAAACATGGACACAGATGGGTCCTGTGCAAGGGCATGCCTGCCCAATTCGGCAATGGCTTCTATCATATGATCCTCCTGACAACTCCGAAGCCCCTCGACACCGATTTGCCAAGGCCCAGGTAATCCGGAATTATGAAATTGGTTTTGATCACGCCTTTAAAGCCTATCATGGATTTCCCCTTTAATTTTACAGCCCCGGGTTTAACAGTCAGATCCGTACGGATGGTCTGGCCAGGTGCAAGTCGGTCGTCAAGAAATTTGCTCATGGACAGGATGTTGCCGGTGAGAATACGTTTGAGCAGATCTTTGCGTGCGGTTTCATCAGGAGTGTTTTCGTATTCAGCGTAGTTTTTCTGGTTAAGCCCGATCCAGGGACTCTGGAACTCGTAGACAAATGTCTCATCTGAATAGCCGAAAGCCACGTCCTCCAATTTCAAGTCTTTTTCAAAAATTGGGATTTCCATGCCGTCGATGGTAACGGTATCCAGTTTCATAAAAAGATCATGGAACACCGTCACCGCCTTTTCCGTGACACATAGAATAGATGGAACCCGGTCAATCAGCTTGAACTGAACTAAGGGATAACGATATATGACCTTGCCCGTTTCCTGATTATGATTGTGGATTAGATCGTGATCTTTGAATAAATTTCCGACAAAACCTCGCAACTTGTGAACCTGCTCGGGTTTCAGGGAAACATTGTTTAATTTTAAGACAGCTTTTTTCATGTCATGAGTTTCCAACGTTAAAAGAATTTAGAAAGAATTTCATCATTCACCAGTTTCCGGTCAAAACCCTGTCCCAAAACGTGGATGCGGCGAAAATCCTCCTGGCAAAAGGGAAAGAGGTAGACACTGTCTGTGTCTTCATTCATAAGATCCAGGCAGTGTTCGGCCAGTTCGTCGAAGCGGTTGATGTCCAGACGGCCAAGAAAGATACTCTTCTGGACCCGGGTCAGGCCATATTTTTTGCAAGTTTTTGCTACCTTGTTCCGGCTTTTGTTTTCTGCAATATCGTACATAATCCAAGCCAGGATGGAACTCATTTTAGAACTCCTTTATTTCGAGCCAGTCGGGACGTGCCATTCCTGAATCCTCCAAAAGAATGTTGGCTAAACGGTGCGCCTCGTGACTTATGATGTGTTTTCTTTTTACATTTTTATTGCGGTAACGGACCTTTTCTTCAAGGTGATTGTTAAGTGCCTCTATGATATGTGGTTTGCCTTTTGTGTTGAGTGAGCAGGACTTTTCCTGGATATGAAAGTATTCGTCTTTTGCTTTTTTGCCGGTAAAAAAATAGACTGATACCTGATCTGCAAAAATACGAAAAGGCTCAATGAGGTCGAAGACCAAAGATTTTTTGTTGTAGTTATCCGTATGCATGAATCCTACAAAAGGATCAAGCCCTGCAATGATACAGGCTTTCTCAACTTGTGAATAAAGGACGCCATAGCAATAATTCAAGGCCGCGTTAAATGGGTCCAATGCCGGATGTCTTGAGCGCCCTTTAAAACGATAGTTTTCCGGCATAATTCTGGAAATGCAGGAAAAGTAAGCTCGACCGGCAGCGCCTTCAAGCCCCATAATAAGAGATCGGGATTCTTCAAGATCCCTGAGATCGCAGTCCAAAGATTCGAGGGACCCCTGAATAGTATGTATGGGGGTGTCAAACAGATCCTTTTTATCTGGTCGGGCGTATTTGAGTTTCTTTAGAAAAGCAATTTGGTTTTCCAATTTATTTTGTATCATACCAAGCACCAGTTTCACCCCGATATCGACTTCTGCTGCTTCGAGTTGCTTTCTCCGAATCGTTGCAGTGGAACCCATTTTAGAGAACCAGACCCTGCCTAAAGGAAAGCCGTATTTATCAAGAAATACGAGATCAATGTTGTGCTCCAGCGCCAAGGAGATAGCCGCTGTTGAGATCATGGCCTGGTTGGAAATAATGATTGACTCCAGCTTAAGTGGTGACAATTCAAGTTTGTTTTCCTTGTTCTGGAACAAAAATATTTCATTTCTCTGTTTGATCAGAGTTCCGCTTGAGTTGACTATTAGTTGAATGTCAAGCCTCCTTGAATATTACCCGCACATAATTTTATACCGGTTCACTACTTCATGAATCTCTTCTGTTTCTTCCGATTCGATGGATGATGCCGTTAACAGCAAGTCAAAAAAACGACCATTGGAGTTAAGAATTCTTTTGGACGAACCCGGTTCCTTATATCGAGTATTTTTGTAAAAGGTTTGGATTCTGGATTGAATCTCTTCTGCCGACTTATCGGAAATAAGGTTCAACTCTTTTAGGCGATACAGGAATGATTCCGCTGATACGCCGAAGCGGTGTTTAATTCTCAAGAGCAGGTCCCACGTCCAATTCTCAGGAATAATACCCAACTGACTGATAGTGGCATGGACGGCTGTTGCTGGCGTAAGAAAGGTTGCGGCAAATCGTTTAGCAGCGCGGAGTTCATTAATGGGACGCTCTTGTTCTTTAGCGACAGGGACGAAAAGATATTTATCTCTGCAGTTTTTTATCTGATTGAAAATGAGAATTTTGCCCAATTCAAGGGCAAGAGAAAACAATTGTTTTTCTGGGTTTTTTAAAGCATTGAGGAAAAAAAATGCATTGTGATAGTCGGGCTCATAGAAGGAAACAGCGCCAATGTCCCTGGCCTGCTTCATGAATGGAAAAACCAGGATTCGCAGGCCAAAATTTTCAAAGAGTTCAAAATAATCAAAGACAATCGCATCACTGATGCCAAGATAATTTCTAACCATTTCAGATAGTTGTTCCATGCCGGAATAATTTGGTTCAAAAGGAATGAAAAGAGGGAGCTTGGCATATTTTTGTACCTGACAGACATCTTCAAGACAGTGGAAAGCCGTCATTATCTCCTGACAGGCATCTATCAAAGGTGCGGGCAATGATTCAGATCCAGTTGTCATAAATAGGGAATCTGTCTCAACAACTGCCTGGGCCTCTGAAATCCGGGAGGCAAAAATAGCATCAGTAGGAATATTGAGAACCTGAGACAGCTGAAAAATCACTGTTGCAGAAGGCAGGTTCTGCCCTCTTTCAATTCTGCCAAGCGGGCCTTCCTGTATTCCGATTTTAGATGCCAGTTGTTTCAGGGTCCAATTTCTTGACCTGCGATAGAAACGAATATTTTTTCCTATAAAGCTGAGACTCTGATCCATGAAAATATATGAATCACATCATCCTTTATATGTCAATATAAAATGATTTATATCTTAAAAGGAATGAAAACATTCTTTAGATTGTGCGAGATGACCTATCCAGAATATCGCAGGCATCATCAAAGGGGGATATCTGTTTGGATCAAATTGTGTTACAGATTGAAGGATTGAAATCCGAAAGAACGATTCCTACCCTGGCAGGCATTGGGGATGGCCCTATGTTAGGATCGGTGGATAAAATAAGGTTTGTTTATTTTCAATAGTTCGGACAGTTTTTAATATGGATTTATAAAATAATATAGACAAGAGTTCTCCAAAATTGAGAAAGTTTTATTGCGAAGTAAAATTTTCATATCAACATAAGGAGAACTCTATGGAGACAATAAAGCCTATTTTATCTCAAATGTCCATCTCTAAACCGCAACTGAAATTCTTGTTGATCTTATTTTCAACGATCATGATCCTCCGGGGCCGGATGAATTACCACAACATGAGTCGTTACAGCGTTCTCCATGAAAAAAGTTTTTCAAGAAATTTCAAAAAGCCATTCGATTTTACCGAATTGAATCACCGGTTGATTTTGGAAACCATCCCTGAAGAAAACAAGAAGATGGCAGCAATTGATGCTTCGTTTGTACCCAAAAGTGGGAAACACAGCTATGGGATCGACTATTTTTGGAGCGGGGTTGCCGGCAAATCTAAAAAGGGCAGGAAATCTCATCTCTGGCAATTGTTGATCTGGACTATAATACCGCCTACAATCTTTCTGTTGAGCAGACACCTTCCGGCAGTGGAATTGGCAAAAAAGAGGAAAATCGAATTGATTTTTACCTGCAGCAAATTCAACGTAACCAGAATTACCTGCGTGCTCATTGTATCCTTTATATTGCGACTGATGGATTTATTACTCCATTTAACCAGACCACAACATCGCTAATCAGCCGCGCGGCTTTTTGCGTCGGCCGAATTAGCCTGGTTAGCGTTCATGGTTTCTTCTCATGCTGGACAGCTTCATCTGCCGATTTTTCACCCTAAATTTTCAAGTAAAAGTATCTGTCTATCCAACCAATTCAGACAGCTTGGCCCCCAAAAAAAATAAACTTAATTGGAGCATATCCTGACCGCCGCTTTGAAGGCAAGGAAGAATTTGAACTCCTGGATTTTGATTTTTACAGGGCGTTATTTTGATCTGTTATTGGGAGCCTGATACATAAAATTATGCAGATCAAACCGAAGGATTTGAGGTGAAGACTACTCGTATGAAAATCTCAGTTTTTCAGGCGAATGAACACAGTAGACTATCCCTGTGAACTGAACCGCTGCGCGGAAGTCGCCCTTTCAAAACACCCGGGTTACATAAAACCCAAAAACAAATTAACATCCTAAACACTCTGCAAAATTTACCGGAGAACGGGGGGCGCCGAGGCGCAAGA
>JBFXGD010000106.1:0-12013 GCA_050178385.1 Calditrichaceae bacterium | reverse complement strand
CGTAATATAAACTATCCCCTCAACAATAATCTGCAACAGCCTGATGCATAAGGGAGGGGAGGGCACGATTTATCGGGCCCGGGGTGGGTTAGAAGATAAGTGGGAAGTTGTCTGAACTGTGATTGAAATGATTAAATGATGACTATGATTAAGAACATTATATCCCGGACAAGATTCATAAATGTAGATATCGAGTTGATACTATGGATTCACCCTGTTCGCGCAATGCCTGTTTATACCGGATGTGGATTAAACAGGCAACGCGCTTAAGATTCTCTTGTTTTTTGTGCAAAGAAGGTGATAAAAGTGTCAAAGGCTGCCGAGGCAGCGGTTTTAGGAAAAAAGTTGAAATAAACATAACCGATTGTGTTTAAAATGGCAAAGACAAATAGTTTGACATTTTACAATATGATAAACTCTAATTTTCCTGACCCATTTATTGAAAACCTATACAAAATCAATCTTTTTTAAACAAACCAATCAACTATAATTTATTCTGAATATCTGATTTATCATTACAAATATTAAGATCGTAAATTTTTTGAACCTGAAATAAGTTTTCAAGTCGTTCAGTTGTTATATAAAAGATTTTTGGCGGGAACCTAAAGAAACGTTAGGTTAGTCCGATTAACTAATTATTGTTTTAATACTTAACTATCTTTAGCGTGGATTAAAATGATTTCTTCCATTCAGGAAAACAAGATGTCAATCCATTACGAGCAACTTTTCCAGTCTATGACGGTCGGAGTGATTGTACATGCTGCTGATAGTCAAATAGTATCTGCTAATCCTGCCGCCGAAAAATTACTGGGTTTATCCATCGATCAATTACAGGGTCGAAAACCGATTGATCCGCGATGGAAAGCCATACATTTAGACGGCAGTGATTTTCCTGGGGAAACTCATCCGGCGATGGTGGCTTTAGAAAAGGGTAAAATGATAAAAGATGTGGTAATGGGAATTTTCCAGCCTGAATTAAATGAACATCGGTGGATCGAAGTGGATGCTATTCCTTTGTTTAAGCATGGCCGGCCAAAACCATATCAGGTTTTCACAACATTTAAAGATATCACAGGCCAAATTTATACTGAAAAACAACTGGCCAAATACAGAGAGGAACTCGAAGAGTTAGTTGCCGAACGCACCGATAAACTCCGCGAAAATGAGCGTGTTTTATCAACCCTTATCTCTAATTTACCGGGTATGGTTTATAAGTGCCAAAACGATAAAAACTGGACAATGGAATTTATAAGCGACGGATGTGAAACGCTAACAGGCTACACGCCCGATGAGATAATTCATGACGAGCCTATCAATTACAATCAAATTATTCACCCTGATGATCGAAATATGGTTTGGGACGAAATACAAACCGCGCTCGAGAACAAACAACCGTTTAAAATAATGTACCGGATCCTAACCAAATCCGGACGTACTAAATGGGTTTTTGAGCAGGGGCAGGGTATTTATGGGCCCAATGACGATGTTGTCCATATTGAGGGGTATATCAGTGACGCGACAGAGCGAAAGGAAATTGAAGACGCAGGAAAACTGGAACAGATTTGGCTTTTTATCCAAAATGAACTGCTGAATGAGATTTCCAAAGGTCTTAATAAACGACAAATTATCAATCAGACAGTTACACAGCTCAGCAACTTTTTCCCGCGCTATAGGATTACCTATTCCATTCTGGATAATGAAGGTATATTGAAAATTTTATATTCTACAGATCCTCCGGATATGATTGAATTGCAAGGACGTACATTTGACCTGAACCCGGCGCCGGTTTATCTCCGCGCGATAAAGGAAGGAACAACCACAATTATCGGTGATATTACCAGGGATCACAGGCTTGGAGCATTGGTGGCGGAATTAAAAGAAATAAACACACTTGCTATCATGGGTTTTCCTGTTGATCATTCTGAGAATATTCAGGGAATCCTGATATTTGGAGCATCAGAACCCATGAAATGGCCAGAGAGCGAGGTCAAACTCTTCAGAGATATTGCCGATTTTCTGTCGCTGGCAATAAAAAAAGCCCGCGCTGAGGAGAAACGCACAGAAGCGGAGAAAGTGCTGGGACACGCAAAAGAAAGATATCAAAGTCTTTTTACAAACCTGCAGGAAGGATTCGCGCTACTGGAAACGGCTTATAACGAGAAAAGACAAATCCAGGATCTGCGGGTACTCGAGGTAAATCCCGCGTTTGAAAGGATTTTAGGCCTAAAAAGAGAAAATGTCATCAGGCAAAATGTACATGATCTCATTGAGAATTCCGGTGAAAATTTCATACAAAAATTAATTACGGTCGCGGTGGAAGGTCAATCCATTCATTTTCAGTATCATTTTGAAGACATCAATCGATATTTTGAGTATCATGCATACCAGCCTCAGTCGGGCCTGGTCGGGGTTCATTTTTATGATATCACCAGCCGTAAACTGGCTGAGAACCGTCTTCAGGAATCGGAGAAAAAATACCGCCAGTTTTTTGAAGATGATATTTCCGGTATATATGTTTCTACCGCGGATGGAGCCATCCTTGAGTGTAATTCCACAATGCTTGAGTTACTGGGCTATGAGTCTCTTGATGAATTAAAAAAAATCAATGCCTTTTCTGTGTATCCGGATCCGGATATACGAACGAATATGTTGAAAACGATTCAAAAAAACGGAAAAGTTGACAGATACGAATCTGAGTTTCGTACAAAAGACGGAAGGACAGTCTACGCGGTTCAAAATGCCGCAGGTTATTTCAACGATAACGGCGAACTGGAGACAATAAAGGGGTATGTCTTCGATGTTACCGAAAGGAGATTGTTGGAAGAACAACTGCTGCAGGCGCAAAAGCTGGAAGCGGTTGGTCTGCTGGCAGGCGGGGTCGCGCATGATTTTAACAATCTGTTAACGGTGATCTTGGGATACTGTAATATGCTGCTTTCAATCGGGGATTTAAATGATCCGCAGGGAAAAATGATTACTCAGATTCTGAAAGCAGGCGAAAGAGCTTCCTCATTAACCAATCAGTTACTGGCCTTCAGCAGAAAGCAGATTATCGAGCCAAAGATCCTAAACATCAATAATATCATCAAAGAATCGGAGAAGATCTTGCGTCGTCTGATTGGAGAAGACATCGAGTTATCTTCTGTTTATGACAAACATTTATCAAAAGTAAAAGCAGATCCGGGTCAAATTGACCAGATTATCATGAATCTGGCGGTCAATGCAAGAGACGCGATGCCTGAGGGAGGCAAGCTGTCTATAGAGACTAAAGACATCTTTCTCGAAGAAGAGTATGCAAGTTATCATCTGTCGGTAAAACCGGGAAATTATGTGATGATTGCCATAACTGATAATGGCAAAGGAATGAGCCCGGAGATACAATCTAGAATTTTCGAACCCTTTTTTACAACCAAAGGAAAAAGCAAAGGGACGGGATTGGGGCTTTCAACGGTGTATGGAATTGTAAAACAAATCGGTGGAGATATCTGGGTGTATAGTGAACCCGGAAAAGGCACCACATTTAAAATATATCTTCCTGTCATCACTGACATAGAAATAGCCACTGAAAAAACTGTCCGCGCGCCGCAATCGGTCACCGGTACTGAAACAATATTAATCGTAGAAGACGATAGCGCGCTAAGAGAACTGGCCAAATTAACGCTGACAGGTTATGGATATAAAATTCTTGAAGCATCCAACGGATCTGAAGCGCTCGATATCTGTAAAAACAATTCAAATGAGATAGATTTTCTTCTGACCGATGTGGTATTACCAAAGATGAGCGGCAAAGATGTCGCTGATAAAATTGCCGGAATGTGTCCGGGAATAAAAATTCTGTTTATGTCCGGCTACACGGATGACGCAATCGCGCGCCACGGCGTGCTTGAGGCCGGGATTAACCTGCTTCAAAAACCATTTACCCCACCTGTTTTAGCAAAAAAAGTGCGGGAAGTACTGGACACGGAAATGAACTAATCTGAAGACTCAAATTTATTCAGTTCCGGAAGTAATACTACTATTTTTAAATCTTCCACTGACTTCACCTGGAAAAATGGGTGGTAAATTCTACCGGCTGCATCATCCCGTTCGGAGTAAGATTGCCTCGTATCATATTTTGTTGTTTAGCGGTGGATTTTTATATGATATATTCATATATGCAATATCTCCCGGTGTAATATTCCGGGCTATTTATTTAGCCTGACTTATTTCAAATAAATGACCATCCGGATCATGAAAAAAACAACGGATTTCAGAGCCCCAATCAACCGGTGGTGTTATAAATTTCGCGCCGCGCGCCCTGAGAATTCCATAAGCGGCATTACAGCCCGGCACACGAATTGTTTTTGAGCATCCGTATGGGTGATGCATTCATATCCGTACATTTGGCATTGTTGTGTCATCCGTATGGGCGATGCATTCATATCCGTGTATTTGGTTTTGTTGTGTCATCCGTATGGGCGATGCATTCATATCCATATATTGGGCATTGTTCGCATTCTTTTGTCCGGAATGTATGGGTGATGCATTCATATCCGTGTATTTGGCATTGTTGTGTCATCCGTATGGGCGATGCATTCATATCCATGTAGTTGGTTTTGTTCGTATTCTTCTGATTGGAATGCATCGCCCCTACCGCATTCTCATCCATATTTTTGACATTGTTCGCATTCTTTTGACTGGAATGCATCGCCCCTACCGCATTCTCATCCATATATTTGGCATTGTTCGCATTCTTTTGACTGGAATGCATCGCCCCTACCGCATTCTCATCCATATATTTGGCATTGTTCGTTTTCTTCTGACTGGAATGCATCGCCCCTACCGCATTCTCATCCATATTTTTGACATTGTTCGCATTCTTTTGACTGGAATGCATCGCCCCTACTTTAATATTTGGAAATTTTTAAACATATTTTTCGTTTTGTCTGTAATAATTCACTATTTCTTGTAATACATGGTTTTCTGGGGGGGACATTTATGTATCGTAATCTTTTTTCTGTTGGTTTGAGCTTTTTAGCTTTTTTCTTTCTTTCATTACTTACTCAGAGTTGTGAATCTACGTCAGGTCAAAATAAAATGACCGTTGATGAGCAGATTCAACGCGGCAAATTTCTCATGACTGTCGGTGACTGCAATGTCTGTCATACACCAAAATTAATGACAGAGAAGGGACCCGTTCCGGATATGACACGGCTGCTTTCAGGCCACCCGGCAAATTCTATGCTGCCTGAACTCACGTCTGACCAGCTTGGTCCGGGTAAATGGTTTTTATACAATGATAACCTGACAGCCTGGGTCGGGCCATGGGGAATCAGTTTTGCCGCCAATTTGACTCCGGACAAACAAACCGGTTTGGGTATGTGGACGGAAGATATGTTTATTAAAGCGTTCCGTACAGGGAAACATATGGGGGACGGACGGCCGATTCTCCCGCCGATGCCCTGGGAAAATATGGCGCTCCTGGAGGACCAGGATTTGAAGGCGATTTTTGCCTATCTGCAGTCTATTAAACCTGTAAGTAATCTGGTGCCGGGGCCTGTTCCGCCAAATGAAATAGCCGCGCGTTAAATCGTAAAAAAATTCCGTGAAGATCAATGTTTTACTAAATAAAAAAGCCGGGTGTTTGGCCCGGCTTTTTTTTGTTCAAGTTCTTGTTCTAATTATTCCATGGCCTGGCCGGGCGATCTTTATCGCGCATCATACCACCTCTTCCATTCCCGTCCATCCGGTTACCGCACATTCCACCATGTCCTTTACCGGACAACATTTGAAGGTCAAACTGTTTTTGCTGTTCGGGGGTCAGTAAATCCCTTACCGCTCTTTGGTGCTTCATCCGATTTAGCTGCATTTTTTCCCTGATCGTGCTCATTTCGCCGGAAATTTTCTTCACTTTGCCTTCATTAAACTTTTCAGCAGTCATTTCCAGTCTCAGTTCGCCGCGCAGTTTATCCATTTCATTGCGAAGCGGTAGAACTTCTTTTTCCATCTGCAATCTCAGATCGGTAATCTTTGCCTGCTGTTCATCGGTCAGATCCATCGCGGCCATGCATTTGCCGTTCATCTTTTGTCCCATAGGTCTTTGCGCCTGAACACTTCCGGCAAGAAAAAGTATCCCTACCAACAAGGCTGTCGTTAAATGTCGTCTCATCTCTTTCTCCTTTTGATTAATTATAATGTATCTGGTTTAACAATATTTACGGATTTTCTGTGTCGCATATACGGTCGATTCATCCCGGGACCGGCTTTCATGATCATATTAAAAAAGCGTATCTGCTGATCCGGTTTTAAAAAATTTTTTGCTTCCGTCATTTTTAGCACCGCCACTTTGCTGATTTCAAGTTTTAAAGCGGATATCTTCTCTAAATTTGCCAGTAGCTGATCTTCCGGAACGGGTATTTGCTGAAGCAATGTGAATGTCGCCACTTCCAGTTGGTTGATTTCCATATTCAGTTCTTTTGTTTCCTGCTGAAAGTTGTCGAGCAGATTCCGGAGTTGCGCCCACTGTTCCCTGTCAAGCCTTGCGCCCGGTCTTTCTTCCATGCGTTTGTGTGGCATAGTGATATCACCCGAAGGAGCAGACGGAAACGGATCGGGACTGGTCATTTGCACATAAAGATAGCTGCCGAGTGCCGTAAGATTTACGATGATCAGAAACACCAGGGCACCGACTAATAATTTTACTTTCATTGATCTTCTCCCTGATTTGACTGTATTGCCGCTTCAAACTGATCGGCGATATTGTTCTGAGAAAACGCTTCATAATAAGCAAGAGCGATTTCCGATTCATTCGTCGTACTTCCGTTTGTATCCGTCAATCCGGCGCCGAGAAAAACACCAATCCAGATCGCCGCTGCCGCCAAAGCCCCATTCAGACCCCAGTGAATAAATCTTCCACGTAAACCGTTATTCTCGCCTGTCCTTTTTTCCCGGGCCAACGCTTCAACACGCATAGGCAGATATGGATCAGGTTGAAGTACCGGGATATTTTTCACGGCAGGACGCTGAATCAGCTCAGACATTGTGACAAAATAATGGCTGCATGATTCGCAATTCTTTAAATGGTCCTCGATTTCCTGCTTCCGGATTTCTGAAAGTCTTTGTTCCAGCCAATCCTGAAAAAATATTTTTACGTGCTTTTCCATCTTTTCTCTCATGTCTCTTTATTTATTTAGACAAATCTGTTTATAAAAACTTGCAAAATTTTTTTTAGCCCTTTAAATATGGCCTATCAAAGGCTCCAGCTTTTTTATCAATTGTTTGTTGGCCCGATGGATTCGTGATTCAACCGCGCTCAGGCTAAGATCCAGTTTTTTAGCGATCTCTTTGTAACTCATATTCTCATAGCGAAACAGGACAAGCGGCATACGGTATTTTACAGGGAGCGCGAGTATGGCATTCCAGACAAAATTTTCACGTTCAGTTTTTTCCAGAATTTGATCCGGACTGACATTTTCTGTATCACTCTCTAATCCGCCTTCGCGCAACAATTCATCCACACCTTTATCAAGCATGCTGAATAACTGCTGTCGTTTCATCTTTTTAAGATGATTGAGGATATGATTAGTGGCAATTCGGTAGATCCAGGTATAGATATCAGACTTCTGCTGAAATGTATCAATGCCCTCATAGACTTTTAGAAAAATATCCTGAGTCATATCACGCGCGGTATCTTCACTTCCTGTCATCCGAAAAGCCAGATTCAGAATCCTTCCGCCGTAAGCCTCATACACCGAATCAAATGTGATGTCCTGCAAATTTTACCCTCGCTGATTACGCGTCATTGATATTTTAGACAAATTAGATCTCAATTTCTTGCAAAAAAATAAATATCGTATGGAAGTCCTAACGAATAAATCCCGAATTATAATCTTTGATAATATTCTCTGTGTTTAGTATCTTGAATCATATCGCCTTCGACCCAAACTTTTCTGCAATGATTCCGGCTGGCGGTATCCTTGCCAATCCACGTGGTGTTTTTATTCGGAAATAACGATACATTGAAACCATATCGGGAGGAATTGATTTGTCCGGTTCAAAAAATCATTACCAGAGTGATGTCATTATTGTTGGCGGTGGTCTCGCGGGGATAGTGACAGCCTTTGACCTTCTTGATAAAAATCGTAAAGTCCTGATTCTCGAACGGGATACCGATGACAAATTTGGTGGACTCGCCAAAGAATCCTTTGGCGGTGTGATGATGGTCGGCACACCCCTGCAAAAGAAAGCGAAGATAAAGGACTCGCCGGAACTGGCTCTATCCGACTGGCTGAGTTTCGCCAAATTCGGAGATGATGATGTTTGGCCGTTACGCTGGGCGGAGACCTATGTAAATACCTCCATCGAAATGATCTGGGATTGGCTGACAAAACGCTCGGTTGAGTTTCTTCCTGTGGTGAACTGGCCTGAGAGAGGGCTTTATCGTCCCGGTAATTCTGTCCCCCGCTGGCATATCGCGTGGGGAACGGGATTCGGACTTATGGAAGCAATTCTGGGACACCTCAATAATCATCCAAACCGTAAAAATCTTGAGATCCGTTTCGGGCATCGTGTAAATCACCTGGAATTTGCCGGCAAATCGGTCAGTGGATGTTCCGGTATTTTGGAAGCATCCGGTGAGGAATTCACTGCATCATCAGAATACGTTGTTGTCGCTTCGGGTGGCATCTGCGGCGGCGATTTGAGCAAAGTCCGGAAAAACTGGTATAAACCCTGGGGGGATCCGCCTCAGGTTCTTCTAAACGGTTCACACCAATATGCCGATGGGATGCTTCATGATGCCGTTGAAAAAATCGGCGGAAATGTCACTCATTTGGATAAGCACTGGCATTATGCCGCCGGGATATATCATCCGAACTCTGAAAGGCCCATGTACGGACTCAGTCTGGTACCACCCCGCTCCGCCCTGTGGATGAACGCTCATGGTGAGCGCATCGGCCCTCAGCCGCTTGTCGGTTACACCGATACCCGTTTTCTGGTCGAGCAGATTTGTCAGCAGCCGGGTCAATATTCCTGGCAGGTTATGAACTGGAAAATCGCCATCAAAGAACTGAGCGTTTCCGGAAGCGATTACATGACCGCGTTCCGAAACAAGAAAAAAATTCGTGTAATACTCGATTTGCTCTTCGGGAACAAGGAGCTCGTACGGCGCCTCATAAAGGAATCACATGACTTTGTCACGGCCACAACCGTACCCGAGCTCGCGAATAAAATGAATGAAATCAGCGGTGATCATCGGGTCGATCCCGACGTATTGTTCAAAGAAATTAAAGCGTATGATGATCAGATTGACCGTGGCCCTGCCTTCTTCAATGATGATCAGCTTCGCCGGATAATGGGATTCAGAACCTATAAAGGTGATAGAATGCGTATGTGTAAGTTTCAAAAAATCAACGATCCTAAATCCATGCCTCTGATCGCCATACGAGAATTTATTTTAAGCAGGAAAAGTCTCGGAGGGATCCAGACCGATCTTCAGAGTCGTGTTCTTGATAAAAAAGGAAAACCCGTTTCCGGATTGTACGCCGTTGGCGAAGCGGCCGGATTCGGAGGGGGAGGTATTCACGGGCTCGGTTCGCTTGAAGGAACATTTTTGGGAAGCTGTGTCCTGACGGGAAGGATAGCGGCAAAAGATATATCGGGAGGTTATCAATGAAAACCACATCAGAAAACAAAAAAGAAAAAACAATGAAAAAGACCGGCGCGTGGTTAGCCGTTTACGCGCTTGAGCAACTGCCGGTTACACATACCTTCGGCATCCCCGGCGTACAAAATACAGAGCTGTATGACCAGCTTAGCAAATCAAAAAAAATTACGCCTGTTCTTGTAACACACGAAGGTGGGGGCGCGTTTATGGCTGATGCCATCAGTCGTACCACGGACAACATCGGCACAATGCTCATCGTTCCCGCGGCGGGAGTGACCCATGCCATGAGCGGCATCGGCGAAGCGTATCTTGACGGCATCCCTATGCTGATTATCTCGGGAGGCATTCGACGTGACATCGATAAATCCTATCAGCTTCATCAATGGGATCAGCACGCGGTGTTGGCGGGAATTACAAAAAAAACCTGGTTGGTGAAAAAGCATGAGGAAATTGTTCCCACTATTTTTGAAGCTTACAGGATCGCCACTGAAGGTGAACCCGGACCGGTATTTGTGGAAATCCCCGTGGATATCCAGTTGTTCAAGGGCGAAGTTCGGGAACTGCCTAATTTTGAAAAAAGCGGAAAAAAGACGGCCCCCGAAATTGCCAGGATTCTGAAAGCGGCCGAATTACTAAAAAACGCACAAAGACCGGGTTTGTTTGTGGGATGGGGCTGCCGTGACTGCTCGGAACAGCTGATCGAACTGGCCGAGCTGCTCAGCGCTCCGGTCTCCACTACACTCCAGGGATTCAGCGTCTTTCCCTCCAATCATTCCCTGCATACGGGAATGGGTTTCGGTCCAAGTTCCGTCCCCGCGGCGGAAAACGCTTTTAAAGATTGTGATTGTCTTCTGGCGGTTGGAGTCCGTTTTGGTGAAATACCCACCGGCAGTTTTGGTGTCACCGTTCCTGAAGATCTGATTCATATAGATATCAATCCAAAGGTTTTTAATAAAAATTATCCCGCGAAGATCACCATAGAGGCCGATGCGGGTGAAGCATTGTCTGCCTTGCTCAAAGTACTCACAAAAAATGGTGTCGATCATTCACATGATGACAACGGTTTAAGAAAACAGATACGCGAGGATAAGAAAAATTATCGTGACGAGTGGAAGAAAGTTAAAAATGACCGGGTTAATCCGGCGCGTTTCTTTGAGAAACTTAGAAAGCACCTGGATGACAATGCCATCACCGTTGTGGATGACGGCAATCATACTTTTCTGGCGGTCGAATTATTCGATTCGTACCACTCAAAGCACTTTATCTCTCCTACCGATTTTAACTGTATGGGTTACTGTGTTCCCGCGGCTATCGGCGCGAAACTGGCAAATCCGGAAAATCAGGTGATCGGTATAGTCGGCGATGGCGCGTTTTTGATGACCTGTATGGAGATACTTACCGCATCGACTCATAACGCGGGTGTGGTGTATTTTGTATTCCATGACGGTGAACTTTCGCAGATCTCCCAGGGCCAGGAAATTCCATACAATCGGAAAACCTGTACCATTCTTGGTGATATCAAGCTCGAAGGCGTGGCCATTGCTACAGGCGCCGCGTTCCTTGAACTGAATTCAAATGAGGATCTGGAATCAGTCATCCCGGAAGCGCTAAATATCGCCAGCTCCGGTCAACCCGTCATCGTTGATGTAAAAATTGATTATTCACGCAGGACACGATTTACAAAGGGTGTCGTCAGCACCGTGCTGAAGCGATTTCCCTTAGGCGATAAATTCCGGTTTATCGGACGCGCCCTGTGGAGAAAGGTGCTGTAGGGGCGATGCATTCAGGTCAGAAGAATAAAACTATGCCAATTATATGGATGTGAATGCATCGCCCATACAGATGACACAACAATTCCAATTTTATGGATGCAAATGCATCGCCCATACGGATGACACAACAATTCCAATTTTATGGATGTGAATGCATCGCCCATACAGATGACAAAACAATGTCAGTTTTATGGATATGAATGCATCGCCCCAACGATTGCCCCAAATGACGCCACGATAACCGAATCATTTAGCACAATAACGCAAAATCTCCAATCAATCATTTGCCGAAAAATCAATAAAATCCGCATAGCGCCCAAGGTACGGCGATGCATTCCTTCCCAATAATATAAACTACATCAATTATACGGATATGAATGCATCGCCCCGACGATTACCCCAAAAGAGTAAAGATATCCCTAAAGATATAACGTATCCTGACGATAAATTTAATTTACTTCCCGTGATGATGATTTCGCGCCTCACGAGAGTACTTTTAAGAAAAAGATTTAATATATATTTATATAAATTATTTTTCGAATAATACATAAAAATTGCGACGGAAAAATGACAAATAATGATTCTGATTACAGCCGGT
>JBFXGD010000105.1:0-12145 GCA_050178385.1 Calditrichaceae bacterium | reverse complement strand
CGCAAGAATAATAGCCGAGATGCTTCCGAAAAACGCGGCCCACATAAGAACAGCGAATGAGTCGGCATTTCCTATTATTGTGCTTGTAAAGCGGATAAAACCCAACGAATCAATCTGCTGTTGGGAAAGATCCGTATTGTTGAGTCCGGTAAACCAAAGACCCAGTAAAGTCGACAGAGTGACCACCGCAATTGGTATAAAAGCATTGTACCAGCGCAACGGCGCGCCTTCTCTGACCGATAATTCTGAATTATTGATATCGGCAAGCGGGACAGCGCCGTCACGTAACAGACCTTCAGAATTTGCGGCGCGTTTCTCCGCCTGATACATTGAAAAAAAATCACGCCCGAAAAAGGCGATGGCAAAACCGAAAAGCAATCCGAACAGGGGATAATAATTAAATGGGATTGTTTTAAAAAAAACGATATAGGCGTTTTCCTTCAAACCGATTGTCTGGAAAGCGCTGCTTATGAGACTTAATTCGTAACCGATCCAGGTTGAAATGATAGCAATATTTGCCACCGGCGCCGCGGTGGAGTCGACAAGGTAGGCCAGTTTTTCACGGCTGATTTTAAGCCGATCAGTTAGCGGGCGCATTGTGTTGCCTACAATAAGGGTGTTGGCATAATCATCAAAAAATATCAGAACACCCATCAGCCATGTGGCGATTTGACCCCGTCGGGCGGTGGATGCGTAACGGGATAACTTTTCGACAATGCCCTGGGTGCCACCAGATTTACTAATTACTCCAACCATGCCTCCAAGGGTCAGGCTGAATATCAGAATTGAAGTTCGTTCGGGATCCGCCGGAGCCTTTGCGATATACTCCGTCAGACTGTATAAAAAACCTGTAAAAAGATTATAATCGTAAATGAAAACCGCTCCAATCCATACCCCGGCGAATAAAGCGATCAGTACCTGCCGGGTCACGAGAGCCAGAATAATCGCTATAATCGGAGGCAAAAGACTCAGCCAGCCGGGGATGACAACCATCTCCTGATCAATATAATGGTGTTCATCAAAGAGCCTGTATGTGCCGGATTCCGGGAATTTGACATCCGGTAACTTCATTTGCCCGGCCAAAACAGGTACTTCGTGTTTAAATAGTATTGTACCTTCTCTCTCAATAAAAATAACGGAAGAAGAAACAGCTCCTGAATCTGCCCGAAAGGACAACTGATAATTTACATCTGATATATAAACCGCTTTTTTATCAATTAAACGACCTGATCCGGATTCTCCGGATAGAGAATAATGAACGAGCAGAAGTAGGAATATGAAAACAGATCTGGCTAAGGGCATCTTTTCTCCGGAAATTAATTAGCTGATAATTGTAAGATATTATTTACCGGCAGTTTAAAAATAAAAATTCAATCATTTAAAGTAAAGCAAAATTTACAGGGTAAGACACCGGATATAAGGCAATCTATAAAAATAATCAAGTTATATGACTTGATTTGATGTTTTAATCAGGTTAAATTATACGTTTTAATCAGGGTGGTATTATGAGAATTTTTCCGGCTTTAGTGATCATTTTTGTATTGATTTCTTCATTGATAGCGCAGGAACAGCAGGATGTGCTGAAAGTTAAGACCCGGTACGGATACGAAATTGACAGAAGGCCTGCTATTAATTTCAATATTTTTGTGAATTATGATAATATTAAGAATAATCCAAAAGTCTTCTTCGCCACAGAGATTCAAAATGACGTCATTCAGTTTGAGAGAAAGGAATCCGTATTTCAGGCGGCTTATCAGATCACGGTAGCTGTCAGAAGCAAAGAAGGCGGACAGACAATTCTCACCGATACATTTTCAGAAGATGTGGTCATAGAAAATTTTGAAGAGACAAATTCCAGGTACCAATACCAGTATAAGGTCTACAAATTGCCTGATCTCAATTCTGCGGAAAATATAAAGCTAGTCCCCGGCGAATATGAATGTCTTCTCGAAATTAGAGATTTGATAAGTAAAAAAACATATAATGGTAAACGGCCGTTTTCTATCAAAAAACAATCCGCCGAAGAAAAATATCAAAGCTCTGAAGTAACGTTTTTAATAAAAAATCCGATAAATATGGATGATATTCCGCTTCTCCCGAGTTTTTCCGCTATCGACTTTGCCGGGGAAAATTATGCTTATCTCAGATTAATGTCGGTCCCGGATGACAGTCTTGTGGTAAATGTCAGATTGTACCGCAAGGGGAAGCTGGAAGATAAACTTATTCATCAGGAATTTATCAGTATGATTCCGAAAGCAGAAATTGCTGACATCATTTACAAGATGCCGTCAAATCTACTGGATGAAGGGGAATATAAAATCCGGTTTAGTACAGACGGGAAGGAACGTCCTGTCAACCAGATAAAAGAATTCTCGGTGGTATGGTTTACAAAACCGGTATATTTATATAGGACGGACCTGGCACTGCGGCCAATGAAATATCTTCTCAAAGAAGATGAGTTGAAAATAGTAAAAAAGATGAGTGCGGATAAGATGTCAGCTTGGTTTATGAATTACTGGAAAGAAAAAGATCCCACTCCGGAAACGGTCTATAATGAACTTCAGGACGAATTTTATCAGCGTGTAGGTGAGGCAAACAGAAAATTTCCGTCCCGGTTTAAGGAAGGGTGGGAAACGGACAGAGGACAGATTTTTCTTCTGTATGGAGAGCCACAAAAAATTGAAAACCGTCGGTACGCGACCACAACAGTTCCTTATATCGTATGGCTTTATGAGGAAGGAATGGTATCGTTTATTTTTGTTGATCAGGATAAAAACGGAGAGTTCCGTTTGTTGAAAAATGTGAATGGAAAGGAATAATTAATTATGGATAAAACCAGAGTCGGAGTAATCGGTGTGGGGCACCTTGGTAGATTACACGCCTCTCTGTACAGGGAGGTTGATGATGCATACCTGGTTGGTATATATGATGTTGATACAGAAAAATTAAAAAAAGTCGCGGAAGAATTACAGGTAAGCGTGTTTGAAAACATGGACAGTCTGATAAAACAGGTTGACGCGATAAATATTGTTACTCCGACAATCACGCACTTTGAAATCGCGTTAAAAGCGTTGGAGCAGGGCAAACATGTTTTTTTGGAAAAGCCGATTACTTATAAGGAAGATGAAGCCCGGATGTTGATAGAAGCCGCGGCAAAAAACAATTGTAAGATTCAGGTTGGGCATATTGAGCGATTCAATTCCGCATTGCTCGCGCTCGAAGATGTGGCGCTGGATCCTTTGTTTATTGAAGCGCATCGTCTGGCTTCCTTTAATCCGAGAGGCACTGATGTGGCGGTGATTCTTGATCTGATGATCCATGATTTAGATCTGATTCTGCATCTGGTAAAGAGTAAGCCGGTACATATCGATGCCAGCGGTGTCGGTGTTATTTCATCGACCATTGATATTGCCAATGCGCGGATTGAATTTGAGAACGGGTGTGTCGCAAATGTAACCGCAAGCCGGATCTCGGCAAAAAAAATGCGCAAGATGCGAATATTCCAGAAGAATGCGTATATATCACTGGATTTTGCTGATGGTTTTTCTGAAATCTTCTTTATACCGTCTGAAAATCAGATGCCGTTTCATGACGGTACTCTGGCCTTTTCTCTCGGACAGATAGATGAAGGCGAGAATAAGCGTGAAATTAAGTATAACCGGCTGCAGCGGTCAAACACCAATCCGTTAAAGTCGGAATTGAGTCATTTTGTAGACGCGATTCGAAACGATATTCCGGTTCCGGTTTCGGCGGAAGACGGTCTTGAAGCTTTGCGTCTTGCTAATCAGGTACTTCAAAAAATAGAGAGTCACAGAATTAAAATAAAGGAAATTTAATCGAAAGGATCTCAATTGAAATTCGGAGAAATTCTATTCAAAACACGCGGCTATCTGCCTGTCCCTTTTATAATTGTTGCTTTAATCTGGGCTGAGCCCAACAGTATTTTGTTCTTCACCGGAGTGTTTATGGTGATATTGGGGGAAGTCATTCGAGTATGGGGGGTAAGTTATGCCGGCGGCGCCACAAGAACAAGAAATGTCGGCGCGAAAAAGCTTGTGACCAACGGTCCGTTTGCCTTCGTAAGAAATCCCTTGTATCTGGGTAATATGTTAATGTATAACGGTGTTATGATTCTTAGCGGGAGCTTACTGCCATATTCGCTGATCCTGATGTTCATTTTCTCTCTTGTACAGTATCACTTTATTGTAAAACTGGAAGAAGGAAAACTCAGTGAAATATTCGGTAAGGAATATTCGCAGTATTTCGAAAATGTTCCGAGATTTTTTCCGAAGCTGGTACCATATAAAAATAAGTCAGATTTTATTCCAGATGTAAAAGGCGCGATAAAATCAGAGCGCAGCACCTTTTACGCGCAATTTGCCGTTCTCATGGTTTTCGCGATGAGATTTTATTTCATTGGCTGAGAGTTATGTGAAAAATAAGAATAATCATTAAATCCGCACATCCGGAGGTATTATGTTCACTGGAGCCAACGGAAAATACAATCTTGATAGTATCAAATCATATATTGTAGGCTATGATAAATCTGTTCCTCTTCTGAACGGGGAGAGTAAGAGATATATTAATTTTGACAATGCTGCAAGCACACCAACGCTCAGGCCTGTATTAGATACCGTAAATGAATTTATGAACTGGTATTCGAGCATTCATCGCGGTACAGGATTTAAATCACAGTTAAGCACACATCTGTATGAGCAGAGCAGAGATATTGTCAGACAATTTTTTAATGTCCACGATGATGAACACACCATTATATTCGGAAAAAACGCGACAGAGGCCATAAATAAACTGGCGCGGAGAATACCATTAAGAGATGATAGTGTCATTCTCGTTTCGAAGATGGAGCATCATTCTAATGATTTGCCATGGAGAATGCGCGCTAAGGTGGTGCATGTAGATGTTGACGGAAGCGGACGTCTGAATATGGATGATCTAAAACAAAAACTGGATAAGTATGAAGGACGCATTCAGCTGGTGGCGATTACCGGAGCATCAAATGTAACCGGTTTTATCAATCCCATGAAAGATATCGCGCGCATGGTACATGCTCACGGCGCGGAATTAATGGTGGACGCGGCGCAGCTTGCCCCGCACCGTGCCATTGATATGGGCGCGCAGGATGATCCCGCGCATATTGACTATCTGGCGTTTTCCGCTCATAAAATTTACGCGCCATTCGGTCTGGGTGTTCTGGTTGCAAATCGCAAGGCATTCTCCGAAGGCAGTCCTGACTATGTCGGTGGAGGCACCGTGGATATTGTCTCTATTGATCATGTGTTCTGGACTGATGTTCCGGAGAAAGAAGAAGCCGGTACTCCAAATGTCGTGGGGGCGATCGCTCTTGCAAAAGCCCTGCAGGTTGTTTCGGAAATCGGAATGGATCAAATCGCCGCGCATGAAGCAAGGCTTACGGCGTACTCGCTCAAGAAAATGAAAAAAATTCCGGGAATGATGATTTACGGTTCCATAGATGAATCAGAAGCGGAAAATCGTCTTGGTGTGATTTCATTTAATCTTCTGAACAAAGACCACGCGCTTGTCGCGGCTATAATGAATTATGAAAGCGGTGTCGGAGTTCGAAATGGATGTTTTTGCGCTCATCCTTACATTAAATGCCTGCTAGGTGTTACGGTTGATGAGAATTTGCAGCTGGAGGAGCGTATTCTTCATAAAGACCGCAGTCTTATCCCGGGCGCGGTAAGAATGAGTTTTGGCATGTATAACGATGAATCGGAAATCGATCAGTTTATTGAAATGATCGAAAAAATTGCCAGAGATGAATTCAAGGGTAAATACAGACAGGAAAAGTGTACCGGGGAATATAAACCTGAAAATTTTGACTTAAAGTTTGATCAGTACTTCAAACTTTAAAAAATCACCGAAAGCTAAGCAATCATTGGAATGAGATGAATACAGAAAAAGTATATTATCAGGACAGCGATTGTCATCAGATTGAAGCCGCCATCCTTGATGTACAAATGGATAAGGATGGTATTTGGGTTCTTCCAGACCGGACGATTTTTTATCCCGGGGGAGGCGGACAATCCAGGGATGAAGGAAGAATAAATGGTATACCCATAAACGGTATCCGGATTGAAGATGAACAAATTTGGCACTGTCTCGCTCCTGATTCTGATTTTTCGATTGGTGATAATATAGGTATGGAAATCGACCGGCAAAAACGATTGTATAATATGCAGCAGCATACCGGTCAGCATCTTCTTTCTCATGTGCTCGATCAACTGGGACAAAAAACCGTGTCGGTACACCTTGGTGATTCCTACACTTTGATCGAAGTTGAAGGTGCGTGGCCTGTTGACGGACTGCTTAAAAAAGCTGAAGAACAAAGCAACGCGTACATTCGTCAGTCTGTACCGGTATCCTGGCAGTGGGTCAGCCGTGAAGATATCCACAAATTTCCGCTGCGGAGGCCTGCCGGGGACTGGCAAACACTTCGCCTGGTTGAGATTGAAAAAATTGATTATTCAGCCTGCGGCGGAACGCATGTAAAAAATACGGCGGAAATAGGATATATTAAAATAACCGCTCTGGAAAAAATACGCGGCAGAGCGAGAATCAAAGCGTTTATTGGCCAGAAAGCAGATGATTATTTTGAGCAGCTGCATGTGCTTAATACCGGTTTGAGAAATCAATTAAGTTCCGAAACAGAGCATATTGTCGAAAGGGTACAGGGACTGAAAAGTGATGTGGAACAGCTCGGGAAAGATGTGGAATTTTACCGGCAAACTTATATTGACAGTAAATGTCAGGACATCATTAATGAATCTGACCCGGGCAGTATTCTGATTGTTCACCGGTTATCCGAAGGTAAACCGGCTGACGCTCAGGATCTGGCCAGGACATTGTCCGGAAAGTTTGCAAAAATAGCATTCATGACATTTGCTGATCGTTTTTATCTGACAGCGCCGGCGGATTCAAAATTCAGCACTCAAAACTTTTTGAAAACCCATGGCGCGTCCCTCAATCTTCGCGGAGGCGGGCCTGAAGGATTTGCCCAGGGGATTGCGGCGGAGTGTGACACGGAAAAAATAAAGGGAATGATTTTAAATCAAATATTTTAATCTTTTTGTGAAGGAAAGTGAAACGGTATGGGCGGAATTAAGGGCTTGGTTATTTTATCGCGTTTCGATTATATAGAAAAGACATACGGGCGGGAAAAACTGATTCAATTTTTTGATAGTGTCAAAAGTGAAGATAAAGATCAATTGACTCAGCCGATTGGTATTTCAAAAGAATATCCTGAAGAATATCTAAAAATAATCGATGAGTACATTCAGAAAGAATTTTTTGCCAATGACGAATCATCTTTTATTTTACTTGGTAACTGGAACGCGGGTCATTTGATGCACCGCTACTTTCAGATTTACATGGATGACAGAAATCCACGCGGTTTTTTAAGACAGATGTCAAATATGCGAAAGATTTTGATAGGAAGCGGAGAAATGAGAATTAAAGATCTTGATTCGAATTCTTATTCTGTGAGTATCGATTACGGGCAAACGTTTCTTGAATCGGTTCGTCTCAGTGAACTGGGTTTTATTGAAGAAGGTTTGAGATTATGCGGAGCAAAAAAAGTAAAAACCGAAATAAGGAGGATCACCGATATAACCGCAGAGTATAAAATTGGCTGGGTGCTATCATGAATCCTTATGCTGTAATTATTGCCGACATTAAAGGTTCCCGAAAGATGCACGACAGGGAGAGGTACGAATGGCAGCTATTTCTGAAATCTGCGATTGTTCAGGTAAACGAGAACTGGGCCGATTGTATAGATGCCCCGTTCATGATCACAAAGGGTGATGAATTTCAGGGTGTTTTGCTTAATGTGGCGGATGTGCATGCGGTCATGATGGAGTTCGAACGTCTTCTGTTTCCGCTGATTATGCGTTACGGGATTGGTTACGGCAGCATCCAGAAAATGGGCAGTAATATTCCGATTGAGATGGACGGACGCGCGTTTCATCGCGCCAACGCGGCGCTCAATACCTGTAAAAAGAAAAAATGCGTGGTTCAGTTTAGTACAGGTGACGATTGGTTCGATTTAAATATTAACACTTTTTATCAGTTGATTTATGCCATAAAGGGACGCTGGAGCGAGACCAATTTTAAGCGATACTGGAAATACAAAGAGATGGGAACCTACGAGCGTGTAGCGGAGCAGGAAGGTGTTTCTCCGCAGGCCGTATGGGATTCGCTGCACAATGCCAGCGCTATGGATGTAATAAACGCCGAGCAGGTATTGATGAAGATTATCCGAAAGAAGGAGAAGGAAATTACTCCTGAGACTGCTGATAAAACTGTGAAATCAGGCGGATAGATATCACGAGAACCGCGAGGGCCGCGATAAATACAACCGGCGATACATGTTCTCCCCAGAGATACCATTCCGCTTTTTCATCAATTTTATAATTAATAATAATCAGAGCCAGAAAATTATTTGTTCCGTGCACAATGATGGATGGTATGATAGAATCCGTCCGCCAGGCAAGAAATCCCATAATAATCCCCATAACAAAGATCTGAATCGCCCAGTAAGGATTCATGTGGATAATGGTCCAGGTCAGAGATGAAAGCATCACTGCCCGTGTCGCATCGCCCTTTTTTTCCAGAGTTACCTGAAAAAAACCCCTGAATAACCCTTCCTCGGCAATTGCCGCGACGAATACCGCCCCGCCGATAACAAGCGCCCAATCTGTCCATCCTTCGACCACAAGCGGACGCATCTGTTCAAGGATCCATTCCGGAATGGGTATGATCCTGCTCAACAGACGGTCAAGTTCATCACCGACAACGCTGAGCGAAATGCCGGTTGTTATGCTGAGAAGAATGACTTCCGGAGAAACCGGATTAAAACGGAAAAGTGACTGAATGGGATATTTCTTCGCGCGTGAATACAGCAAGGGTATAATCAGAAAAAGGCTTCCGCCAAAAATAAAAAATAGTCTGGTATTTTTCTCGATTGATTCCGGTGATACCAGTGTGCCGGATATGAACGCATAGACCGCCGCCAAAAGAATCAGGCCGGCAAACACTGCCAGCACAAGTATCAGCGCTTCAACCGGTTCAGGATAAGATTTGTTATTCATGAATTCCTCTAATCTGTGTGTTCAAAGCCCGGGCGATGGGCTTTAACTGTTCGAGAAGCTGATCAAAACCATCAAATGACAATGACTGCGGACCGTCTGAGAGCGCTTTATCCGGCTGCGGATGAACTTCCACCATTATTCCATCGGCTCCGACAGCGAGCGCCGCTCTCGAAAGCGGAATGATGCGATCCCGGTTTCCCGTGGCGTGGCTGGGGTCGATAAGCACCGGCAAATGTGTCAATTCTTTTAACGCGGGAACGGCGTTAATATCAAGCATGTTGCGGGACTGGCTGTCAAATGTCCTCACCCCTCTTTCACACAGAACAACGTTTCCGTTTCCTTCACTTAATATGTATTCCGCGGAGAGAAGCAGTTCTTCAAGCGTCGCTGAGAAACCGCGTTTTAGCAGGACGGGTTTATTTAATTTGCCGGCGGCTTTCAGAAGAGAAAAATTTTGCATATTTCTCGATCCGATCTGTATCATATCAGCGAATTCGTCCACTTCCATGAGACTTACCGGATCCATTGCTTCGGTAACGATTTTCATATCGAATTTAGCGGCGGCATTTGACAATAATTTAAGACCCGCCTTCCCGAGTCCCTGGAACGAATAAGGGCTGGATCTTGGTTTGTACGCTCCTCCGCGCATTATTTTTATACCCCTGGATGCCAGAAATTCCGTGGTCCTCATAATCTGTTCTTCTGATTCAACTGAGCACGGACCCGCGATTATGGTAAAACTCTGATCACCTATTGGATAATCGCCCAATTTGACAATGGTATCCGCGGGATGAAAATCCCTGCTTGCCAGTTTATAAGGCTTCGCGCTATGGAAGATGTCCTGAATTCCCCCCAGCCGGCGCAGAAGCTCATCATCAATACCCGGAGTTACTTCGGTTGTACCGATAATCTTGTTTTCACCGCTAATCATAAGACGGGATTCAATCCCCATAGAATTAATGGCATTCTTTATCGTCAATATTTCATTTTCTGAAACATTCTTTTTCAGAACAACTAACATTCCGTCTCCCGAAATCTAAATATTAATATTCTAATTCAGATTGCTGAAAATACTATAAGTTACAAATGAATCAATAAAAATAAAATTCACTTAAACCTGAATTTTTGCCATTTTAATCTGATATAAAACCAGAGCGACCGAAACCCCAAGGTTGAGCGATTCCCCATGACCGGGTTTTGGTATAGTGATCTGTGATCCGGCAACCTCATTTAAAGTCGGATTGATACCATCGGCCTCAGCGCCAAACAAAATGATCTGTTTCCCGGCGGTTCTAAAATCATAAAGGCTGGTTCCTCCTTCGATGATTGTTGATGCGACCGAATAATTCCGGCTACGACTAAATTCGCGGAGCGCTTGTATATTAACTTCCTCATATACACGTAAATGCGCTATATATCCGGTTGATGCCCGTACGACTTTTGGATTATAGGGATCCACCGATCCGGGGCTTAGCAAAATAGAATTGACGCCGAACCAGAGAGCGGTCCTTATAATGGTACCAAGATTTCCGGGATCGTTTATCCGGTCCAGATAAATAATTACCGGGTCTTCGGGCGGATCTTCCAGGAAATCTAAACGCGGAATGCGCGCCACAAGAGCGATGCCCTGCGGGGACTGTTCATCGGTAATTCTTTTGAAATCATTTTCTCCCGCAGTGAATACAGGAATATTTAATGCATGTATATTCTGTAGTTCCGGGTAGCCGGTCAGATCGATACGGCTCTCATCGAAAATAATTTGTTCTGCAGAGAGTGAACCGCTTTCAAGCGCGCTGCTGACCGCGCGGATACCCGTTATCAAATAAGTCCCCGAACTATCTCTGTATTTTTTTTGCTTCAGTTTCGCCAGCTCGCGAATCTGATTTTTCGAAATGGTTTGCATGATAACTAATCTCCGCTTTCCGTCATCATTAGATTTTCTTTTGCGTACCGTTTCAAAATAGCGTCCTTGGTGACCACACCGAGATACAGCATATTCTCCGTGGAATCAACAACCGGGAGCAGTTCATGGTCATCTATTTCGAGTTTTCGCAAGGCGTCCGCCATGGTTTCATCAGGTTTGAGAACAAAAATATTCGCGCTCATTACATCTGTCGCGAGTAAAAGCGGAGCCACATCCCGGTCAAACAGGACAGGCCGGATATCACGAAGGGTTATGATACCCGTTACTTTATTGCCTTTGTCAATCACCGGAAACGCCGAATAATGGGTACTCATAAGCGTGTCAAGTATCTTCTCGAAGCTTGTGTTCTCATGAACGACGGGCGCATCCCTGATGATCAGTCCGCGTATTTTTGTGCTGCGAAGAATATCCAGGTTCCGGCCTCCGGAAATGCGGTTTGAAAACAGGGATATTTTCATTGTATAGATGGATTCAGGTTCAAGCCATCTCGCGATGAGTGTAGCAGCGACCGTACCCAGCATCAAAGGTAAAATGATCTGATAGCTTGCCGTCACTTCAAATATGATCAAAAATGCGGATAAAGGGGCGTGGATGGTTCCGGCCACAATGACACCCATCCCCACCAGCGCATAAGCGCCGGGCGGAGCGGTTATCTCCGGGAAAAAATACCCGGCAATTTCACCAAAGAGCGCTCCATACATCGCTCCGATAAAGAGTGAAGGTGTAAACAGCCCTCCCGTTCCCCCGGACCCGAGTGTGAATGAAGTGGCAAGTATTTTTGCCAGCATAAGAATCAGCAGTAGATACATCTCGGGATAACCTGTCAGCGCGGTATATGTGGCTGAATCGTCAAAACCATATAGTTCAGGCAGTTTAAATGCCAGTAATCCGGCAAAGAGCCCGCCGATGGCCGGTTTGAGATATTCAGGGGCTTTCAGTTTTTGTTCAAAAAAATCTTCGACTCCATACAGCGTTTTGATAAATAATACCGCGACTACGCCTCCGAGAAGACCCATCAGAAGATAGAGCGGATATTCTGACACGCTGTTCAGAGAATATGACGGGATTGAAAATACGGGACTTGAATCAATAA
>JBFXGD010000104.1:0-12209 GCA_050178385.1 Calditrichaceae bacterium | reverse complement strand
TCCGGACTGGATGAAGATTTTATTTCATTGTATTCCTGATTAAAAACAATGCCCCCTCCACTGCTTCCGAGAACCGTGACATCATATAAAAGAGGAGATATTTCACCGTAAACATCAATATTCGCTACGCCTGCTCCCAATGTTTTTTCAAAGAGCAAGGTATTAGAAAGCGTTCCCTGCGCGTCGGCATTAAATGAATTTGGCGTATCCCATCCATAATCGGTGCCATCAATGACATAACGGATATCATCATCATCGCTGATTGGCTGATTAAACGCGTTCAGATACTGTTCCACACGCGCCGTACTCAAAACAACCACCTGGCCACCCGGAGCGTCAAAATTTAATGTGTACCAGGAATCAGCAATCTCTTTATCATATATCTCAACCGGTACATGTCTCAGTAGTTTGATACCGGATGCCGGCTCGCTTTTATCAAGTTGTCCAGTGGTGAGAATCTGGACATAATCCAGAACGATCTCATTCTTTCCGGTCCATTCGCGCAGGTTTAAATTGATTATATCAGGCTCCACATGTTCATAAACCACATTATCCACCCAGATATGAAAAGCCATTGGTCGTATAGGAACATCCTGTGTGGCATAAAAAACCTGAACGCCGTCAATTTTGAATTCAATATAATCAGTCTGTCGATCTATTTCATATACATGCCATTGCTGATCATCTATAATATGCGGCGATTGATCAAGCTCCACAAAATGATGTTTGGCTTCTGTTTTACCATCTGCAGTTTCCGCCCGCCACCAGTCCAGCCCTGTCAACAAAGGATCATCAAGAACCATCATATACCATGCCTGATTCTGTATGTTTGGCTGAGGCTCACTGTACCAAAGGCCCCAGCCTCGTGAACCATACTTATGCGGATTCAGGGATTTTGCCCGCAGTTTTATTTTGCAGTTCAGGTAGGGCCCACCTATTCCCGGATATCCGTCCCACAAGGCCGAATCAGAAAATGGTCTTTCAGATGCGATGGGGTCAACCAGTGAAAACAGAACATAACCATTATTGACTGACGGCAGCGGCGTATTGCTTCCATCACCCCACCAGCTCCACCATGCGCGACGCGTCGTCCCCACATAATCATCCCTTTTTAAATCAAGCTGAGCATAGGATTCCAGAACAAAGATCAAAAGGGCGAAAATGCTAATTATTATTCTGAAGATAATATAACCACTCATTGCCTCATCTTTTTTAAGAATAACAACGGATAACTATTGATATACGTTTTTAAACTCAGCATTTTTTTATTGAACAAGAATGCAAGAAGTACAAGGGCAAAGAGCATATTATTTGGTATAATGATGATAATGAGTGCCAGAGGGAGAATCACAGACGGGTAAGCATGATGCAGAAATTGAAATATATTTTTTTCATGAATCCTGAACGGATTCCGGTCTGCTCCACCGCGGATCCTGAAATAACTTATAATGAGTATGATAAGATAAATTATTGCCAGGATACCGGTATTTACCGAATATCCGGCGGGGTAATCCTGAAAACGCAGCACGAAAAGCAGCAATACGGCCGCAAGTAATAATTTTTCGACTTCCAGAATCAGATGGAACACGCGCCTGATCCTTTCCAGTCCCGCGGTTACCGCGAATGTGCCGGTTGATGTTTTCAGATCCGAATTAAAATCTTCAATTTGATGATTAACATCTGACGAAAGACCGCGCATCAGGATGTAGAAGGTAATTAGCATTATATCTGTGAGATTATTGAATCTGAAAGCCGCGAATACGAGCAGCACAGGCAGTACTCTCTGCGCAAAAACGACTACGATGAGTCCTGTTTTTCCCCTTTCCTTCAACCTTACGGGCTTCACAGAGTAGAATACCGCCGCCAAAGTCCACAGTATCCACAAAAAGGCGAAATAACGATTAGAGATAAAATTTATCGCCGGCATAGCGCTTAATACAAAAACGGCAATAACCACGCTAATCGCGACTCTTTCGTTCGTGTTTTCGAAAGTATTTGATTTATTGTGTTTTCTGTCAAGTTCACGATCGGCCAGATCGTTTATCAGGTATCCAAACGAAGTTGAGAAAACGCTAAAAATATAAAATAACAGCAAATTAATAAGAAATGCGTTTGAATAATTTCTTGTGACTAGCGCGATATAAAAAACAACAAAAATATTTTCGATAAATGAGTTATAGGAAAATACCGCCCAATTTCGCCATCCAAGAGTTTTTTGAAGGATGTTTAGCATTTTTACCGTTTTATCTTAATTTTACTTTGAATCCTATTAAACAAGATAGGTCATCTCGTTGATATGAGATTGATTTTCAGCACATAAAATGGAAAAAAAGTTCGGCAGGAATATTTAAACAGGTACAAGCCTCACTGTGTGACCAATGAGGCTCCCTGAAATTAGTTTATTTTATAAAATGCAGTATACTCTTTCGGTGAATTAATAGCCTCTGTTTATAAGGTAATCACCAAATTCAATAATTTTTTTCCCTTTGTCCTTGAATATGGCCATGGCGCTTTTAGCAGTGTTTATATATGTTTTGGCATATTTTTCCGCTTCCTTCATACCGACCAGCCGGACAAAATTCATTTTATCTTTATTCAGATCTTTGCCCACTAATTTCTCATCACCTTTGACATCCAGAATATCATCTGTTATTTGAAAAGCGAAACCGACATTCTCAGAAAATACTTTAATCGCCTCCAGTTGCTTATCCGAAGCGTGACCGATAATCGCGGCAATCTCTCCCGCCGCCGTAAACAATGCGGCTGTTTTTTTGGCATTGATAAACTCGATAATCTCATATTTAATATTTTTGCGCTTTAGCTTGAGATCCACATACTGACCTGCTGCCAGTCCTTTGATTCCGAATGACGCGCCCAACAGATTCGAAGCCCGGTTCCGCTCGTCAAGCCCCAGTCCCTGATCGCTCAAAACAAGCCTGTTCGCTTCAGAAATCAGCGCAATGCTGGCACACAGCGCCACATCCTGCCCGAACACAATATGATTCGCCGGTTTACCTCGTCTTAACTCGGCATTATCCATATAGGGAAGATCATCCATAATCAGAGACGCTGCATGAATCATCTCTATGGCGACAGCCGTTGAAAGTAATTTCTCGGGTTTAACATCAAATATCTCACCAACCAGAAAAGCAAAAAGCGCGCGTACTCTCTTTCCGTCGTTCAGAGAATAATTAATGGATTTGTAAAGACCTTCCAGGAGTGGTTCTTCTTCTCCCCAGTAATTTTCAATTTTTTCATCAACCATTGATTTAAATATCTGGTACTCTGTAGAAAAATCATACTTCGGATCCATACATTATCCTCACATTTTTAAGATTTGATTGCAGAATTGTGTCCAATTTTTAATCCGGGACATGGAATATCGATAATCAAATTCGACAAGACTATCAAACAGAAGGAATCCGGCCTTTGGATTTCTGCTCTGCCTGAGGTTTCAGCACATTTTGTTCAGCAATATGTTTTGTCGATTTAGATATATCCCAAATATATGGATTTTTATCTCTAAAGTAAAAATCAAGATGACCTAAAATTCTTGAAAACAATTCAGTACAGATCAAAAGAAACATATATATAAGATACTTTGGCCTAAAATCGAGATCTTTCCCGACATACTTCAGGATGTTGCTTGCCTTCATAGTTGATACCGCATGACCCTTTATGGCTTTGAGATGTTTGTGCCCGGCAGCTATCCTTCGTCTTTGCTTGATGAAATCACGGAGTGTTTCCGGTCCCTTGTTTTTAACTATTGCCTCAGGCGCATATCTTTTTTCAAGACCGAGCTCATTA
Organism: Calditrichaceae bacterium; assembly: GCA_050178385.1. GTDB lineage: Bacteria > Calditrichota > Calditrichia > Calditrichales > JBFXGD01 > JBFXGD01. The sequence goes on along the minus strand of JBFXGD010000104.1, from coordinate 8,402 downwards.
AAAAGCGCCTCTATCGTCGCCTCATCCACCGCCGTGTAAGTCGGAATTCTCGGCACAATATTTCTAAAAGCGATCATCTCTCCGCATTTTGGATTGTCAAGAGCCATCAGGTGATGTAAATGCCAGAGTTTTTGGACGGCGAATGTAATAAAACCGCTACCTTTGTTTACAGGTTGGGGATGAGCCCCGGTAATCCCTACTTTTGGATCGAAAAAAGGGCTTATTAGATACTCAACCGTCTTAGGCTCTGTAATCGTATCAGCGCTTTCAATAATGGCGATATCACCTTTTGCGTATTTAAGAAATTTATTGATGGCCGATGCCTTTCCCTGCCGCTGACGTTCGACAATGAGCTGAACCCGTGAATCCTGAAGAGAATACTTTTCAACAATTTCATTTGTACGATCAGTTGATCCAGATGAAACGACAGTTAATTCTACTATTTCGCCTGATTTTAATTCCTGATTAAGCAAGGCGTTCAGACATTTCTTGATATTTAACTCTTCATTATAGGCCATCACACCGATACTGACGGTAAATTTTTCCGGAATCGAAAACTTTCCCGCGTTCTTTGGCTGAGGCGGATTTAAAAGCTCTTCATATTCATCTACAAATCGCCTGTAATCTTTTTTGATATACGTAAAATGTCTGAACATTTCTGAGAATGGAGCACGATAACTAAATATTTTTCGGAAAGTTACCCAGCGGTCCCGTGAACTGATTTTTGACTCAGGATTTTCGATATCCTTAAATATAATCGGAATTTCCTTGACATTTTTTTTAAGAAGAAACGCCAGGTAAATCATATGAATCTGAAAAAGATACCCCTCGCTTGGAATCACGTTTAAATTTAATTTTTTTAGAAAAGTAGCGGAATAGCTTCTATAACCGGTTGTAAAATCCCAAATTGGCTTTACCATTACATATGATATAAACATATTAGCGAGTTTGCTCTGCAGCAATTTTCTGAACCGCCAGCCGTCAATTCTGATTCCCCGGAAATAACGACTACCAATAACCAGATCATAATACTTTGAAAAGGAAAGAAATTTTTTGAGATATAGAGGAGAATGAGAAAGATCCGCATCCATAGTGATGATCGGATCATATTTTTCTTCCAGAGCCAGGCGGAACCCATCCAATATAGCGCCCCCGACTCCCATTTTCCCGGGTCGGTGAATCACATGTATTTTTTCATATTTTTTCGAAAGTCGATCCGCGATATCGCCGGTTCCATCAGGGGAATTATCATCCACAATGATGATCGCGTATTTTTCGTCAAAATAATGAATAGTCGCAATCAGCGTGGCGAGTTTTTCAGATTCATTATATGTCGGAATGACAATACAAGGATTCAAAGTTTATACTCCTTGCAAATAAGTGATTAAAATTGATGTACTAGTCATCAAATTTTGGGGCTAACAAGCCTTTTGCAAATCCCAGTGTCCATGGAACAAGTCCCAGGGCAAACACCAGAAACGAGAGAATATGTGCCTTTATTATTGCCGGATTAACTTTTGCGAATACGGCTAATGTCCTGTAAAATTTTATAAACGGCAGCAATGGCAGATTTATAAGGGCTAAAAACTTATGCCTTACCAACCTCGATCCTTCAAGGTCGATTTTTTTTAGTAAACTGGAAGTGATATACCCGATATTTTTCTGATGTTTTAAAAAATAAGCCAATTTATTTCTGTGAAAATGAAATACCTTTATCTCCGGATCAAAAAATATTTTAAACCCGTTTTTTGTGAAATGATGATTGAAAAACAAATCTTCCTGCGGGTAATAAGCCGCATTAAAATTGCCAACTTCCAGAAATTTATCCCTGCGGTAACTAAGGTTGCATGTCGGCAGGTGATCACGTATCGCGGCAGGATGCCCGGGTATAAATTCCCTGAACTCCGCAATATATCCCGCCCAGCCAACCACATCAGTTTCCGGATTTGCCGGATAAATACTACCCCCTACGGCATCATAATCAGGAGATTCATATACCCGGATGATTCTACTGACCCAATCATTTCCGGCAATACAATCAGAATCCAGAAACATTATATATTTCCCATGCGATACATTGACCCCCATATTACGGGCGGTTCCCGGATCCGTTTTTCTCTTACAGCGAATCACCTTGACTTCGGGGAAACCGGCAGTAATAATTTGTGCTGTATTATCTGTTGAACTATCTACAACCGTGATTTCGAATGATTTATCATAATCCTGTCTCATCAGACTGTTAAGACAGGCGGTTATTGTGCCGGCAGAATTGTAAGACGGGATGACGACAGATACTTCAATATTCATCGTACCCTTTTATATTGATAAATAAATTGATCTTCGATTATTTATAATACGGCTGATTATCCAGGATAATTATTTGTATTGTGACGCAACATCGCCATGTTCATTTAGATTAGATAAGGAAAACGTCAAGTATAGTAAAAATCATATTATTCCGGTACAAATATAAAATACCGGTGGTGTCCCCATAAGTTTTTTACCGGGAAGGGGCTTCTTTCCAGAATTGAATATTTTAATATTTTCTTTTCCATTTCCGGCTGAGTTCCGTTAAAATAATTGAGAATACACATCTCTTCCGGGTTCTCATTTTTTGATTTTTTATCTTTAAAAATAAAGCCCAATCCTAATTTCCTGAACAAATCTTCCTTTTTCATCGGAATATCAGGCCAAGGCGGAATATCAAAATATCCTTCATCCAGGAGTTTCCAATTTTTTAATTTCAGAATTTTAATGATTTTTGAAGGCAGAATATGGTTCAGAAAAAAATTATCTTTATTTTTTAAGCGAAAACCAAACCTAAGCAGAAATCCCAGACCGTTTCTATTTGGCACGGATATAAAAATTACTTTTTTCGTAATTCTTGACAATTCAGTTAAGAATTTATCCAAATCATCAACAAACCACAAAGAAGCGAAATTCCATGAGCAGTCGATTGATTTATCAGAAAATGGCAGGGCATTCAACTTTTCAGTCAGCATGAAATCCGCTTTCAGCGGAATATCACTCCATACTTTTTTTATATGATTTAAACGATCCGCGTTTACATCTACCACAGTTGTTTTAATCCCCTGTTTTGCCCACCATAAACTGTTTATCCCGGAAACACCGGTCATTCCAAAAGAGGGTACTTCAATAATAGATTTTATGTCAAACTGGTTTTTAATTGTTGTAAAATAATTGTGAAGAATAAACCGTTCGTAGGTTGTTCCCAATCCCTCATCATGATCAGAAAAATAACTTTCCCAATTCCCGACGATCGGCAGTCTTTTCACTAACCAGGCATCAATATCCTGCCCGATGCTGTTTGTGGATTGCAATTAGATATCCCCGTTCGTGATTAAAGATTCTATTTTTTCCAGTGTATCCACCGGTTTATAATTAAAATCGCGTATAGTATCATCAATCTGATAATACCAATTTCTGCTTATAAGCTGAAGACTGACCAACATCCCGGACATTCTCAGAGTCTGGAGTCCTTTTTCTCCTAAACGGAAAAATTTTTCAGGAGCCATTAACCATGAAGGATATACCGATTTTTTTGCAGACCGATGAAAAATATTGACCAGGTTTAACAAATTTACGGCTCGCTTATCCGCAACGATGTATTTTTCTTTAGGCAAATTTTTTTCAATCGCCCGTCTGAACAGCTCTGCTAATTTTTCCACCCAGATCAGATGGATCAGAACCGGCCGGTTCGGAATAACTAAGTGATGATGTTTAACCATATGAGCTAATTTAGGTATAAACCCATCATCATATAACCCGTATGTCACTGTGGGTTGAATGATAGTGGTATTCAATCCGTATTCTTTTGCCTGAAGAACCCTCTTCTCCGCTTCTACCTTGCTTAAATGGTAATAATTATCTCCATGATAGTCACTATCTGTCTTAGCGGGCAATGATGCCGGAATCGTTCCGTAAACTCCTACCGAACTGCAGTATACAAATTTTTTGACCTTATGTTCGATTGATTTAGCGATAAGGTTTTGTGTACCTACAACGTTAATTCGATGATACTCCCGTGGATCTGTTTTTGTCTGGCCTCTTATAGACGCCAGATGAATTACCGAATCGATATTATAGCTGAATAACGTATCCAGCAGCTGCTTATCATGGAACTCACCTTCTACAAACTGCATGCCTTTTGAGATCAGTTGCACTACTCTGCAGGATTGAAAAGCGTTTTTTCTGACCGGCGCTACGACATTATATCCTCTATCCAGCAAATTCGCCGCGGTATGGAAACCAATGAATCCACTGGCTCCTGTTAATAGTACAGTTTGCCTCATGCAGTAGCTACTTTCTATTCGTCTCGCGCACAATTCTTACTCATTCTTTACCTGCGTATGAGAGATTGTCTGAAAGATGAATTTTCGTAAAAAAGATTTTTTTACAATGGTTCCATTCTAAGATATTCAGTCGCTGATATTTTACGTTTGATATCATTTATAACATTCTGCACCTGATCCGGTTTTAAATCAAGCGCGGCCGCGATCTGCGCGACCGGGACATTTTGTTCCCAGCCATGCCAAATTCTGTCAAGTATGTCAAAAGGCAACCTAAAGAAAAATTCTTCCTGTGTTTGTTCGGCGCTGTATGTATCAGTCGTCGGCGTTCTGTTTTGAATTTCAATTGGAACTTCAAGATATTCAGCTAATTGGAAAACCTGTGTTTTAAATAAATGCGCTATAGGTTTACTATCGGCACCTCCATCACCATACTTTACAAAAAAACCCTGTTCGTGCTCATTTTTGTTTCCTGTACCCATAACCGCCCAATTTTTTGCCTCCGCGTGATAATATAACATGCTCATCCGGCTTCTCTGCTTAAAATTTGACGCGGCGACAATTTGTAAATATTCCCTGATAGGCAGACGGGTTGTTTTTTCCGTACCATCCGGCGCAATAATTTTTAAATGAAAAAGATTGAGAGTGTCTTTATTCAAAATATCGGTGGACAAGGTAATTTTTGCTTTATATTTCTGATTAAATTCCGGAAAAACGCGTTTGATGGCTTCATCCCGTCGCCTGTAACAACCAAAACCGGAGAGAGCATCCGTCATATTCTCAATTTCATATTTTACATTAAATTTATCAGCCAGTTTTTTCGCCAGTTCCAGGCTGTCAGGATTTGAATCATTTTCGGGCATCATCACGCCCAGCACCTTTTCCGGTCCAAAAGCGCGCGCGCATAATGCCATCACAACTGAAGAATCAATTCCTCCGCTTATTCCAATTACCGCGCCACGTCTTTTTAGTTTATGAAAAACATCGGTTTTGAGTTTTTCAATAATAATACCTGCTTCTTTTTCTGCATCTATATAAATAGATTCGCGGGTAAAATTCATATGAACTCCTTTTGGTTAAATTTATCCGGATACATTTTCATTTTGCTTAAAAATAAATATCTTTTCATTTTATTGGATCCAACAGCCGGATTTGATATATCGGATGCAAAGGTGAATCATAAATCTGAAGGTAGCTGGTTCTGCTGTTTAATACACTTGCCAGATAATCAGAAAAGCGATCAATTTTTCTTATCTTATTTTCTCTTTCTCTTAGTTGTCGCTCAGGCAAAATATTTTTAACAATTGCAGAGGGCCAATCGGACCGGTCCACGAAATAAACAGGCCGGTTCTCAAAAATAGATTTATCTTTTAATTTAACTGTGAAAAAATCAACCAGATTTCCCGAAAGATTAATCCAGAATTTGTTTTTTAATTGTTCTATTTTTTTTTCATATAACTCATCACCAGGATCTAAAAACAAATTTGGCCGGCCGGTCCGCAGAAAGTAATCGTTTTCTTTTTGGGTATAATACCAAAAGGCCATTCCAAAATTATATTCTGAAATCATAATCCCATCATTTTCATAGTCCCTGCTGAAATTTGTCATCACTTTTTCTAATTCAGCCGAATTTCTCAATTCGGGACCGATATAAATCTGGTATGATAAAAATCCATGAGCGCATAACAGAAGTAATATCAGTATTCTTCGCGATATATCTCCCAGCTTAATAATGTCAAGTGTACTGATTACGCCGAACGCGATTATCAAACTAACCGGAATAAATGTAATAATGAGATGATCTTCAGTAAGTAAACCCAGATTAAAAATATATAGTGAAAAAGGTAGTAAAATGCAGATCACCAAAAACAGAATTCTTTTATTGTTCCTATAAAGATAAAAAGCCCCGGGAATTGTAAATAAAATTAAAAAATTAAATGATTTTATGTACACTTTAGACAAATTTAAAAATATTTCTCTGAATAAAGCGGAATAAGAAAAATTTGTAAAAAATACATCCGGGGAGAAAACGGCATCATCCACCATCTGAATAATTTTTGGCCATTTAATAATGAGTAAAAACAGGAAAATTATTATTACGGGCAGTAAAAAATAAAAAATCTCCCGGCGTGATTTACCATTTATAATGATTAGATATATTAATGCAGGAAAAATCAGGCCGGATGTCGGCGTTATACTCACAGCAACAAGAAATGCCAGGCTGCTCAATAACGGACGATTATAAACAGCCATTAATATTGATATAAACACCATACTTAACTGAGGTACATATACTTCACCATGGGCTGAATAGTACCAGAGCCCCCCGGAGAATAACAGTGTCAGCGCTACAATGAGACTGATTCGGATATTTCCGGTCAGCTTTTTAGTAAAAAGATAGCTCCATACCACGGACAAACTTCCTGAAAACAGAGACATCAGCCCGAGATTTTTCACCGGGTCTGTATAAATCACGCTTAATGCCGAATTAAATATATTTCCTATAAAATAATATCCAATATGGAACAATGGGCCTTTTAGCTGGACCACACCAAGCGCATAAAGATATGTGTCTCCATTGGTGGGTATCGGGCTTTGAGTAACCCAGAATATAATTGATGAGAATAAAAACAGTAATACAGGAATAAGATATGGTTTTTGGTGGATCACTTTTTGATTATCCGCGCCGCTTCATTTATCATTAATTGCAAATATTATTCAGTGCTTCTTAAAAGGAGTTCTTTAATAAGAAATTATTCGATTATTCGAAATAAAAAACGGGAGTCCGCGTCAACTTGCGGGCAGACTCCCGGAGAATTATTATTAGTCTACTTCATAATAACCATTTTCTTAACCGCGTTAAACTTACCGGATTCTATTCTGTAAAAATATATCCCGCTTGATAACTGATTAGCATGGAAATCTACCACATGGTAACCAGCCGGTTTATAGCCATCAAAAATAGTGGCCACCTTTTGCCCGAGAATATTGTATACTTCTATCCTGACTTCTCCCGCATAGGGCAAACCGAACCGAATATGAGTGTTTGGATTGAACGGATTCGGGTAGTTCTGTCCAATGACAAATTTAGTCGGAAGCTCTGAGATAATATCCTCAATTCCGGTAGGATCCGCAGTCACTTTAACCACTAAGGAATCACTCACACTGGCGGAACTGTCATCTGTTAATGTAAAGTACAATGTTACCGTTCCAATATAAGCCGGCGCGCTGAGAGTAAGGATCATCATATCAGAATCAAAATCCAGTTTTAATGTATCATCTGAGACACTGAACTGCCATGTCATCCCCGATTCCGGTGAATCAATATCTCCGTAAAAGTCTTTCATGTTCAGTTCTTCGGAACCGTTATTAATAAATTCCACCGTATCCGGCAGATTTGTAAAATATGGGGCGTCATTCAACGGATTCACTTTGATTGCGAATTTAGCTGAATCCGCAAGTTCACCGTCACTTATTTTCAGCATCAGCGTATCAGAGCCGAACCAGTCTGCAGGAGCTTTAAATACGAAGAGCAGTGAGTCTGTTTTTACAGTTAAAAACTTTCCCGATAAAACAGAATAGGTGAGAACTGAATCGGCATTATCCGGATCCGCAACCAAATCGAACCAGGTTGAAATCGCTATAGTCAGTGAATCATCTTCATTAAAACTGAAATCAGGAAGTAAAGCGCTGAGAACAGGCGAATCATTCACCGCGTCAACCATAAAAGTTACGGTCGTCGTATCGCTCGCGCCATCCGGGTCACTCGCTATGAATTTTATTGACTCGCTTCCAAACCAGTTTTCATCGGGTACAATAATACTCGCGACTCTTTCAGGACTAATGGACACAACCAAATCAACCGTATCCATGACACTCCATATCATCTCGTTATCGGCATTATCCACATCGCTTACATAATCATCAAGACTGATGGTCGCGAAACTGGCGCCTTCAGCAATACTCTGATCCGGAATATCCGTCACTACCGGAGCGTCGTTGACCGCCGTGACCGTAATGGTCCCCGCGTCACTGTCAAACAAATTATCCGGGTCGGTGGCCGTAAACGTGATCGTCTCGGCGCCGTTCCAG
>JBFXGD010000103.1:0-12259 GCA_050178385.1 Calditrichaceae bacterium | reverse complement strand
AGAACCGCAAATACAGTTGCTTGATGAAAACGAAAATCAATTTGTATTTGAGATATTTGTTTATTCTATCAGCAAGGAGTTTTTCAGACACATCGAAAATGATGTAAAATCCGCCGCCGCGGAAGCTGGATTATTATTGATAAAAAACTGATTCCGGCATATAACATAGAGACAGAAATATTATATATTCAGGAATAAATTGAATTTTGTCAAAAACAACAAGAGTGCTGATCAGAAATATTACGATCTTTGTATTGCCTCTGACTGGACATATGATGAGGACTTTATCGCCATTTTGGAAGATTGCGCCCGACAGAGAAGTCTGTCCACCTACATAGTAAGACTTCACAATCTTGATGAAACTTTTTTCTTAATAAATGAAAATCAGCTGCATTTCCGGTATTTTTTTGACCGCGCATCCGATACTTCTCCTGAATTTATAAAATTACAACACTTTTTCTCAAAACAGAATTTACCTGTTTTTGAGACTAAGAAGCAGCTAAAATGGGCGTCAGATAAAGCAACGATGCATCTTGAGTTTATTTCGAACGGACTAAATCTGCCTTACACGATTATTCTTCCCTCGTACAGAGAGACCGCGGACATAAAATTATCACTGACTGATCTCGCGTACCTCGGCAGACCGTTTATCATAAAACCGGCGAATACAACCGGGGGAGGAATCGGTGTAGTCAACGGAGCTGAAACTTTGCAGGATGTCATAGCGGCTCGATTGGAATTTGAATATGATAAATATCTGCTTCAGGAAAAAATTATCCCTGCGAATAGAGATGAAAAAAGATTCTGGTTCAGATGTTTTTATGCCTGCGGTGATATTTACCTGTGTTGGTGGAACGATATTAATCACCGTTATGACATTATGAGTCAGGATGATGAGGAAAAATATAATTTGCGAACCATGTATGCGATCGTTGAAAAGATCGCGGAAATTTGTAAATTAAACCTGTTCTCAACCGAAATTACTATGAATAATGATGAAAAATTTATTATTGTGGATTATGTGAACGAATCGTGCGATATGCGACTTCAATCAAGTCATTATGACGGAGTACCCGACCTGGTCGTTCATCAGATAGCTGAACGGATCATTCAATTTATTGGAAACATACTGGCATCCTAAATGGAAAAAATTGTTTCAGAAATTCAGACAAACAGAAAAAACCTTGTCGAAAGCGCCATTGAGACTTTTCTGACATCCGGATGGAGTTCGGATATAAAAGTAACCGCTCCTGAGCTGGAAAAAATATTTGATACTCTTTTTGTAAGCCTTGAAAAGGATATGGCGGCAAAATCGGAAAGTGAAATCGGCAAAAATCTGAGTTCAAATTACCTCCGTTCGGTAAAAAACCTTTCCGTCTTAAAGAACAATTTTCACACACAGTTAACAATACTGGGCATGGCAAGAACTGTAATTAATCATTTTCTTTCTAATCTCACATCAGTGGAGATGGAAGAAATCAGGATTAAATTCAGTCTGATCCAAAAAATCTTTGATCACTCACTGATCGAGCTTAGTCATTGGTGGGGACACATTTATGAAGATTTCAGAATCAGTGACCAAAAACTCATACAAGAATTAAAAATTGTCAAAGACGGTCTGCAAAAACATCTGAATGTCATTTATCAAATTATCAATGAATCACCGGTCGGTGTGGTTGATTGTGATTCGAATTTAATTGTCAAACACTGGAATCCAATGGCAATCAGGCTTACTGGATTTCAGCCGAATGAAATACTAAAAAAAAGTGTTTTAAATATTATTGCAGATCAGTCCCGTCAAAAGTTTTTGGAAAAAATACGAGGCGGCAGAAAGTGGATCCCGAATTTGCGGTTATTTATAAAAACAAAAAACGATTTATCTATTCCCGTGATTTTTTCGATCAGCAAAATAAAAAATATTGATGTGGACAATATTGTGTACATCATAAACTTCCAGGGCGCGGGATTTCAGGCGGGATTTAAATCAAATGTACAGCAACTGAACCAATTAACCGCAATTGCGCGTTTGACCAGCGCGATCATGCACGATATCAGAAATCCGCTGAATTCCATCGGCCTTAACCTGGATGTGCTTGAACAACAATTAGTTGAGCAAAATAAAGGTCTGCTGACAGATGAACATAAAAATCTCATCTCAAGAATTCAGAATGAGATCACACAATTAAGCAGTAATCTGAATCATTATATTACCTATAGTCATTTATCACAGCTTCAGCTTGAACCATTGGATATAAACCGTCGACTGAAAGTTTTTACGGATGAATTGCGTTTTGAACTCAGCCATAAAAATATAAAATTTATATTGCGAACAGGCAAAAGCGTTTGCCGTATAATGGGTGACTGGCATCAGCTACGAAGAGTATTCGCGAATATCGTTCAGAATTCTGCCGAAGCCATCAACTCTGACGGAATAATAAATATTGCCATGCAAAAAAGAGGGTCACGGGTTATCATTACCATAAAAGATAACGGTGAAGGTCTGGACCCTCATAAAAAAACACAGATTTTTGAACCCTTTTTTTCCACAAAAAAATCGGGTACGGGTTTAGGTCTGTTTATTTCCCGGGAGATTGTGCTGGCTCATCGCGGAAAGATATCCTGCCGGTCCGGTAAGGAAACAGGCACGTTATTTACAATTAGTTTTCCGCTGGTAACCGATGAAGGAGATAAACAAATTGCCTAATTTGAAGGTGCTGATCGTCGATGATGAAGAGAATACACTTCAGGCTCTGAAAATGGGTCTTAATGTTAACGGATACGAAATACTGACGGCAGTCTCACGAAATGACGCGATCAATCTGTTAAAAAAGGAAGATATTGATATTATCATCACTGACCTTAAATTGAAAGACGGATCGGGTCTTGATATCCTTAGTTATATTCAGGAAAACAACAGTCGGATTCCGGTCATAATTATAACCGCGCACGGCTCGGTCGAATCGGCCATAGAAGCGATTCGCAGCGGCGCTTATGATTATCTTGTAAAACCATTCCGACTGGCCGATTTAAAAAAACTATTGACCAGACTCAGTGAGACCATACATTTACGCCGGGAAAACGAGCAGCTAAAAAGCCAGCTCCGGCCCGATACAGGAATGATTCAATTAATCGGTGTAAATCAGCGTTTTAAGAGAATTATAGAATTTATCAGGCAAATCGCATCATCAAGAAGCACCGTCTTAATTACAGGCGAAACAGGCACCGGTAAGGAAGTGGCCGCTAACGCCATCCATTTTTACAGCCAGCGTTCAGCAAGATCTTTTGTTAAAATCAACTGCGGGGCTATACCTGAAACGTTGTTGGAAGCTGAATTATTTGGATATGAGCGCGGTGCCTTCACCGGAGCCGTTAAACAAAAAAAAGGAAAGATCGAACTTGCCAACGACGGTACTCTTTTTTTGGACGAGATAGGTGAACTCTCCCCTTCTATGCAGGTGAAATTGCTTCGTGTTTTGCAAAATGGCGAATTTGAACGGCTCGGTGATACAATCACTCAAAAAGTCGATGTACGCTTTATCGCCGCCACCAATGTGGGTCTTAAAGAACGTGTATCTCTGGGAACATTCAGGGAAGATCTTTACTACCGTCTGAACGTCATGACTATTCAGATGCCGTCCCTTCGGGAACGCCTGGATGACATCCCCTATCTTGTCCAGTATTTTATTGAGAAATATAATAATATTAATTCAAAAAGCGTTCAGGGAGTGACACCTGAAGTTATAAAGCAGATGATGCGCTACCCGTGGCGCGGCAACATTCGTGAACTGGAAAATATGATTGAAAGAGCAGTTGTGCTTTGTCAGAATGATTTTCTTAAAGCTGAACACTTTCCAATGTTGCTGGAGGATATTGATGATGCGCAGCGCCTGATAAAATTTGAAGTCGGACATACACTTTCCGAGATTGAAAAGTCCGCTATTCAGCGCACATTGCTTTATTACCAATATGATAAACAAAAAACAGCCATGACGCTACAGATAAGTATGGCGACCCTTTACCGGAAAATTAAAGAGTACGGATTAGAATAAATACATTTTTTCATTATCATTTTGATATTCAATATCTCTTTTGATTCATTATATTCTCAAAATGAGAACCAATACCACTATCATAAAACGTATTTTATCATTTTGAGAATATCTTTATACCACACCAACCAGCCATCAATATCACACACAATCTAATTTATTAATATTATTACACTTATATACGATAAATTAACATTGGCACGTTTATTGTAATTTCTACAGAAAACATGTTAACCGTTGATAATCCGAAAGGTTGGGATCATGAAAATCGCGCTTACGTTCAGCAGTAAAAATGGACTGCTAAATGAATATAAAAAGAGGGCCGGCTCCATTAATCATATAAATGAGATTCCTCAGGATTTTTTCGCCGAAGGTGATAGTATGGTGACAATAAACGCGGTGATTAATGCATTAAGCAATGCGGGGCATAATGTGACCGGCATTGAAGCTAATGATCAGGCTGCCGAAAAATTGGACGAACTGAGTCCTGAACTGGTTTTTAACATGGCCGAAGGACTTTTCGGAGATTTTCGTGAATCATATATACCATTAATTTGCGAGCGACTCGGTCTTCCTTATACAGGCTCTGATCCGCTTACTTTGGCTATTGCGCTGAATAAAGCGCGAACAAAGGAAATTCTAACCTATTACGGAATTCCAAATCCGCAATTCAGAATTTTTTATCCTCTGCACGAAATCGATCTCGACGGGTTTGAATTCCCCGGGATTATAAAACCGGTTTCAGAAGGAAGCAGCAAGGGCATATTTAATGATTCGGTAGTCTATGATGCATTTACAGCCGCACAGAAAATCAGAGAAAAGTTACTTCAATATAATCAGCCGGTACTTTTAGAAGAATTTCTCACCGGCCGGGAATTTACGGTAGGTGTCTGGGGCAACGGCAATGATGTGGAAGTATTACCGATTGTTTCTATCGACTATTCTGAGCTTCCTGAAGGGGCGCAGCCGATCTATTCATACGAAGCGAAATGGATCTGGGATACTCCGGAAAAACCGCTGAATATTTTTGAATGTCCCGCAAAAATTTCTCCATTTCTCCTGAATAAAATTGAAGACGTTGTAAAAGATACGTACCGGGTGATGAGAATAAGAGACTGGTGCCGCGTGGACGTGAGGCTCGATGACGACAACATTCCAAATGTGCTTGAATTAAATCCGATACCGGGCATCCTTCCTGACCCGAAAGAAAATTCATGTTTTCCGAAGGCGGCGAGAACAGCCGGGTACAATTATGTAGAAATGCTCGACAGAATCATCACCACAGCGGCCAAAAGATATGATCTTAAAAGCACAATTCCGCAATTAATGGAACGTGAACTTCCAATTCTGAATGTTGGATAATCCGGCTGTAAATCGATTACAGGAAAACCGGCAGAGAGAGAAAAAATATGGACATCTCAAAACATAAATACAGAGTGATGATCGCCTACAACGAACCAAACCCGGAAACCGGTGAAGAATCAATTGATTTTTTATCCGAGGAAGCCGTGAAGGACGAAGCGCAAGCTGTTTATGAGGCGCTAATGAAATCCGGCCATCAAGCGGAATACTTAGCTATTAATGATCTTGATAATGATCTTAAAAAGATCCGGGCATATCAACCTGATGTAGTTTTTAATTTATGTGAAGGATTCCGTGGCGATGCCAGGCATGAGATGCATATGGCGGGATTCTGGGAGTTGCTGGGGATTCCCTACACCGGAAATGGGGCGTTGACCCTTGGAATCGCGCAAAATAAAGTATTAACAAAAAAATTGCTGGAATCCAAAAAGATTTCAACCCCCATGTATCAGGTTTTTCGGGAAGCTCCGACAAAAACTTATTTGAGTTATCCTTTGATCGCTAAACCCGCGCAGGAAGATGCCAGTCTTGGAATAACACAGAAATCGGTGATTGAAAATTTTGATCAGCTGTATTCTGTCGTAGACGATTTGATTAGCAGGTATCATCAGCCGATCCTTGTGGAGAAATTTATACCCGGGAGAGAATTTAATGTCAGTATTCTCGGCAATAAAAACCCAAGGGTTTTGCCGGTATCTGAGATTAATTTTGGGGATGTGGATGACAATTACCACCGGATAACAAGCTATGAAGCAAAATGGCTGACCGATCATGAACTATATAAAAAAACACCCTCGGTTTGTCCCGCGGTTATCTCTGATGAACTGAAGTCAAAGCTGGCGGACACCGCTCTCCAGGTTTATCAGTTGTTAAATGGCCGGGATTACGGAAGAATTGATATTCGGCTTGATTTATCTGAAAAAATTTTTGTTCTGGAATATAATCCCAATCCCGATATCTCCCCGGACGCCGGTTATTCAAAGTCTTTGAAGGCGGCCGGAATAAAATACACCGAATTTATTGAGTTTCTTCTAAGAGAAGCATTAGAAAGGACAAAAATTGATAAATATCCGAAAAATTGAGTCCAAAGACCGCGAACCGGTTTATGAGATTCTCCAGCAGACTGATATGTTTTCCCCTGCTGAAATCGATGTTGCCATGGAGCTCATCGATACCGTTCTTTTCAATAAAGATCAAAAGGATTATCTCATTTACGTCGCTGCAAGCAAAGACAACGAAGTAATCGGATATGTCTGTTATGGCCCCACGCCTGCAACAGAAGGTACTTTTGATCTGTATTGGATTGCGGTATCACCTGCGTTTCAGGGAAAAGGAGCCGGCAAAGATTTATTAACTTTTATTGAATCCGAAGTCAAAAACAAAAAAGGCAGACTAGTCATAATTGAGACATCGTCTCAATCCAAGTATCTGCCGACACGCGAATTTTATCTGAGGAATAATTATAAAATAGCAGCCCAAATTAAAGATTTTTATCGCACGGGTGATGACCGTGTCATCTTTGTAAACTATTTCCATTAAGTATCGGAGGTATAGAATAAAATGGAGCGATGGAGAAAAATTCTTCAGCAGAGTGTCACAAGTATTGAAGAAATTTCCAGGAGATTTGATATCCCTCTTGATGAGCTGAGAGGGCTGGATAATGAATTTAATATCAAAATTACGCCTTATTATCTTTCTTTGATAAAGGAAAAAGGCGATGCCATATATAAGCAAATTATTCCTGATAAAGCCGAACTCATTGATGACGGCCTTCTGGAAGACCCGCTGGCGGAAGATCAGTTTTCACCGGTTGCAAACATTGTTCACCGTTACCCGGACAGATGTCTATTCCTGGTCGCGCATGCATGCGCCTCATACTGCCGGTTCTGCACACGCAAAAGAAAGGTCGGCGATCCGTCAAAGATCAGCTTAAAATATCTGGATGACGGTTTCGAATATATTTCAAATCATCCTGAGATTCGCGATGTCATCGTTTCAGGTGGAGATCCTTTGCTACTTGCTGATGATAAACTAGAATATATTTTGCAAAAGCTGCGGCAAATTCCACATATTCAAATTATCCGCATTGGAAGCCGCATTCCTTGCTTTTTGCCTCAAAGAATTACCACAAAACTTGTAAATATGTTAAAGAAATATCATCCATTGTTCATCAACGTTCATTTCAACCACCCGGATGAACTCACTCCGGTAGCGGTAAAGGCACTCGGAAGACTTGCAAACGCCGGAATTCCTTTGGGAAATCAGACCGTTCTGCTTAAGGGAGTGAATGATGATCCTGAAGTGATGAAACTACTGATGCAGAAATTACTTAGCGCCCGGGTGCGGCCTTACTACATTTATCAGGCCGATATGGTTTTTGGTACTGCTCACTTCCGCACGCAGGTTGAAAAAGGCCTTGAAATTATCGAAGCTCTGCGCGGGTGGACATCCGGTCTTGCCGTTCCTCATTTTGTGATTGACGCGCCGGGAGGCGGCGGGAAAATCCCTATTCTACCGCAGTACATGCTTAAGATGAATGACGATGAAGTTATACTGCGAAATTATAAGGGAAAAATATACCGTTATAAACAGCCGTCCGGGAACGGTAAAATGCATATTGAAGAAGTAATGGAATATGTTTCTGAAAATAACGGCGTGGATAAGCATGTTATTATATAATGATGTACTGATGGAAACCGTGATTTATTACTTAACCGATTGGAATAATTTCTTTCTGAGGAGAGAAAAACACCGGCATAAACAGGATGAAGCTTAGTGTTCAGAATAAGACGTATTTATGATGATCTGATTCCGATTGATCGCATCGCGATTGCTCAGGTTCAGGCGATATTGAGATCCCAATTTCCCGCGATAAAAGAAGATGAAATCATAAAACTTCCGGAGAAGCTGCACAATCCGCTTAAATACCGCTTCCGCTCCATTTTGTTCGTCGCGGATGATGTGAAAGGTCAGGTAAAAGGATTCGCGTTTGTGTTGCATGACGCTGATTATAAATTCTGCTATCTCGATTTCATTTCCGCCGCAAAGAAAATGACGGGCCGCGGCATTGGCGGGGCTTTGTATGAGCGCGTTGTGAAAGAAGCTCTATCACTGAACACAATCGGATTGCTTTTTGAATGCCTTCCTGACGATCCGGCATTAAGTCCGGATCCGGTAATCAGAAAACAAAACATTTCACGCCTTAAATTTTATGAAAATTTTGGCGCCAGACCAATCATAAATACGGCTTATGAAACACCGCTTAATCATGATGACACCGATCCGCCATATTTGGTCTTTGATAATCTCGGACAAGATAAGGGATTGTCAAAAAAACATTTGCGAAAAATTATAAGGGCGATTCTGGAACGGAAATACGGTGATCTTTGTCCGGTTGAATATGTCGATATGGTAGTGGCTTCTGTTAAGGACGATCCGGTAAAACTGCGTGAACCCCTGTATGTCAAAACAGAGATACCGGATATAAACGCTTCAAAAACGCCGGCTGACAAAAAAATCGTATTAGTAGTAAATGACAAACATATGATCCATCACGTCAAAGAACGGGGTTATGTGGAATCACCGATTCGCATAAAATCCATCCTAAAAGAACTTGATGTGACAGATCTATTTGAAACAGTTCCCGTTAAGCACTATTCCGACCGCCATATACGCGCCGTTCATGACGGACGGTTTGTCGATTATCTCAGAAATGTTTGCAAGAATGTGAATCCGGGAAAATCAATCTACCCTTATGTTTTTCCGATCCGGAACTCGGCCAGGCCTCCAAAGGATCTGCCGATACGGGCAGGCTATTATTGTATTGACACATTTACCCCTTTAAATAAAAACGCCTATCTCGCGGCGGTGCGCGCGGTTGATTGTACTCTTACCGCCGCCAATCTGATTCTTGAGGGTCGGAGACTTGCATATTCACTTGTACGTCCGCCGGGACATCATGCCGAACACAAATCTTTCGGCGGATTTTGTTATTTTAATTCAAATGCCATCGCGGCAAACTATCTAAGCACTTACGGAAAAGTTGCGATTCTGGATGTCGATTATCATCATGGCAACGGACAGCAGGATATTTTTTACAAACGCTCCGATATTTTAACGGTCTCTATTCATGGTCATCCGCGATTCGCTTATCCCTATTTCAGCGGATTTGAAGATGAAAAAGGAATAGATGCCGGAGAGGGATTTAATCATAACATCCCTCTGCCGGAAAAAATCGACGGGAAAAAGTATTCTGATTCTCTGGATAAAGCGCTCAAAATTATCACAAAATTCAAACCTCAATTTCTAATTATCGCGCTCGGTCTTGATCCCGCTAAAGGTGATCCCACAGGCTCATGGGATCTTCAGGCCAAGGACTTTGAATCGAACGGGATCAAAATAGGAGCATTAAGACTCCCTACCCTTGTTGTTCAGGAAGGCGGTTATAATAACCGGAATCTCGGTATCAACGCGCGCTACTTTTTTTCGGGATTATGGAAAAGTATTTTTGATTAATTGACTTCACCGCAGGAAAAAGTTTCAGCCGGTTAAATTTTTGTTCTGACGCGGAAACAGATATATAGAATATTTAACCGGATAATCTGGTCTTTCCCCTTTATATTGATTCATTTTTTGCTTAAAATGCAATTTTTCATACAATAAACATCACCTTCTGTTAGATGACTCAAACGGAGTATCATGAACGACAGCGAATTAATTCAGCTTATCGTTAAAAAAGACCGGTCTGCTCTCCGTCATTTTGTTGAGCAGTACCAGTCTCTTGTCATCAATACAGCCTTTCACATCATCGGCAATAAAAATGATGCTGAAGATGTCGCTCAGGAAGTTTTCCTTCAGATATATAATTCCGCGGCTACATTTGAGAAAAAATCAAAATTATCCACCTGGATTTACAGAATCACCGTAAACCGATCACTCAATTTTCTTAGAGACAACAGAAAATTCAGCCTGCTGCGAAGTCTCGATGAATTTATTGAAGGGGATGTTAAGGGATTTCCGGATCAACATGCTCCCCTGCCTGAGACCCCTGATCGAATTCTCGAATCAAAGGAAACAGGACAAATCATTAAAAATTTACTCAAGTCCCTTCCGGAAAATCAAAGAGTCGCCTGGGTCCTTCATCAATATAACGACTTACCATACCAGGAAATCGTGAAAATTATGGATTTATCCTTATCCTCCGTAGAGTCACTAATATTCCGCGCCAGAAAAAATCTGCAAAAAAAATTATTAAATCACATAAAATAATTTATTAGCGCAAGTTTTAAAATAAATCCGTGTCTTATATTTTAAACGGAGGCCAAAGAACATGAATTGCAAAATTGTACAATCAAAAATACCTGAATACATGGACAGAAATCTTTCTGATACCCTGATGACCGATATTGCAAATCATTTAAATACTTGCGAAAAATGCACCCGTGTGTTTGCGGAGTTCCGACTTCTTTGGGAAAAAACAGAACAACCGGATGCTGTTATACCATCAGAAGGATTTTCTGATCGCGTAATTGATAAAATTTATTCTCCGTCACATGAATCGGGATATGACAGGTTAAAGCATACAGGTTTACGCTGGTTTTACCCGGTTGCGGCCGCTGCTACTATTATTGCGGGTATATTCATTGGTTACAAATTGGGTGATATCCCCTCCCCCGCCGGTCAGATTGATGATCGCTATATCGCTATACAAAGTTTTGTGGATTCTCATTATCTTACAGATCTGAGCCTGATTCCCGGGAATACGCCGGGAGAGTATTCTTTAAATTCTGTATCTGAGTAAAAGGAAAAAATTTTGATGAAACGAAAATTAATTTTTTTCATAATACTTCTGCTGGTGATTGTGAACATATCCGCTCTGGCAACAATAACCTATAAGCATTGGTACATCAGCAACCACCTTGAATCGCTGGGCAGGCCAGGCATACAGATGGAAATTTTAAGCAGTGAGCTTAATCTCTCCGATATACAGGTGGAACAGCTGCAGACTCAAATCAGTGTATTCGAAACAGAAACTCAGATTTTAATTGATTCACTGCGCGCCGGCGGGATTACTTTGATTGATGAAATTGCTTCCACGGATCCGGACACTGTAAAACTGGAGATGATGGCGAGCAAAATAAGTGACTATCAGATTCAGATAAAAAGAAAACTTATCGCCCATTTACTTAATGAAAAATCAATACTGACGCCTGAGCAACAGCACAAATTTTTTAATATGTTTAAAGAAATTCAGCTGCGCAGGGGAATGATGAATAGCGGCGGAAAATTATTCCGTGATCGTTAATTTAATTGTTTGGAAATGGGCATAAAACCGTAAATGCCCTCATATTACAATCAATTATTTATATATTTGAAGGGAGAATTTTTTGATGAGGAAATCGTATATAATGGTTCTGATGATGGTATTGTTGTTTATGAACGCCTGCGGGGATAAGAATTATGAGAGCCGCTGGGCTGACATTCCTGTAGCAGTTGACGGTGACAATTCGGATTGGAGTGAGTCTTCCCTCACATATTTTGATAAAATGCAGTTAGTTATGGGAATAAGTAATGATGAAGAACACCTATACGTCATTTATAAATTCAACGATATATCGCTTGCCAGGCGTATACAAATGCGCGGCGTTACTCTATGGCTTGACGCGAATGGGAAGAAAAACAAGAATTTTGGTATCCAGTATTATGGAGACCCATCCGTAAACCTGATGAATCCTGAACAAGCGGGATTTTCCATTCTGTCTGAAGATCAGAGAGCCGAGTTCAAAACAATGCCAACGGATCTGTTAGGGATGGTTATTGTCACTGATAACGGCGAGAACATAGCGCTC
>JBFXGD010000102.1:0-12321 GCA_050178385.1 Calditrichaceae bacterium | reverse complement strand
AAATAAGAAAACCTGCCTTTTTTTGAGTGATTTGCGCGATCGGCTCGTAGAGACAGGTTTTCATTTATACCCCGCCGTTAACGGCGGGGTTTATATATTAATAATTTTTACAAAGAAATCAATAGCTGACAATTATTGTATGACAGCTGGTTTGGGTATTAAAATAAAACTTCATCTGTCCGGGGAGTTTCCATAGTACAGGACTTTCGGATTTTTGGCATATTAGGTGGCTTTGTGTACTATGAATATCCTCTAAGACTTTAACCATGGGAGCTAAAATGAAACGTACAACTTTGTTTCTGATCATATCTGCATTTTTTCTAACCAACTGCGCGACAATGATGAAGGGATATTTTGATAAGGTCGAAATCAAAAACGCGCCTGCTGATCTGGTGATTGTTGATCAAAATAATATCAAAATAAAAACCTATGCCGATCATTCGGATACCTCTAAGGTGAAAATTAATTTAAGATCAAACTCGGATCATATCCTGACCCTTAAATATAAGAATCAGGAGAAAACCATAATGATGCACCGGAAAATAGGTTTTTTCTGGGGATTTGTTGATTTCATCAGCGGAGTGTATCCCATGTTTATCGATGCCTACACCGGGGCGTGGTGTCATTACGACCCCATTGTTATAATTGATTAACAAATCAGTTGCAGATGCGGCAAAGTGAAATTTAGAATGGACAAACCGGATATTGTATTTAAAAAAGTATTTCGTAAATTCAAAACATTACCCTTATACCCGAACTGAGACATGTCATGATTTTCTATTAATTCAGAATAATCTATACCGACTTTTTAACGATGTTTTTCGAAAATGTCCAACAAAATCACAGGTAAAAATATGAATAGATGGATCTTTCTCATAATCGCTTTCGCTGCTGTTTCAGGATGTTCACAAAGAGAACCGATACAATTCAGCGGTCAGACCATGGGTACCACCTATCATGTAAAGATAGCTGATGAGACCGCGGATGCTGAAATGGTTGAGCCAATTAAACAAGAAGTGGACGCGCTCCTGGCCGAAATCAATTGGCAGATGTCCACTTACAAACCGGATAGTGAGATTTCACGTTTTAACAAATTTGAATCGACGGAACCGTTTGTCGTTTCCAGGTCATTTGTCCGGGTTTTGCAAACTGCTATTCAGATAAGCGGGGAATCAGGCGGCGCGTTTGATGTGACCGTGGCCCCGCTCGTTGATCTTTGGGGGTTCGGGAAAAAAGGGCGTCGTGACAGTCCTCCCTCGGAACAGGAAGTTGAAGCCGTTAAAAAGATGATCGGGATCAATCTGATTAAAATTGTCGGTGACACACTGATATCCAAACTGAATCCGGAAACGGAACTCGATTTTAGCGCCATCGCCAAGGGTTATGGTGTGGATATGGTTGCTGACTTAATTGCCGGCAAAGGATTTAAAAACTTCATGGTTGAGATTGGCGGGGAAGTAGTTGTTCAGGGACTGAACGGGGAAAATAAATGGAAAATTGGTGTTGATCGCCCAAAATATAATCAGGTTCCCGGCAGGGAGCTGGAAGCTGTCATTCATGTGAGTAATGCCGGAATGGCTACCAGCGGTGATTACCGGAATTATTTTGTTTCGGAAGAAAAGGTCTATTCACATACGATAGATCCCGTAACGGCCAGACCAATCATTAACGGTGTCGCCTCCGTTACCGTCATTGCCCCGGATTGTATGCTGGCGGATGCGATGGCTACGGCCATAATGGTAATGGGTACTGACAAAGGGCTTCAATGGGTTGAGTCCAAAGCAAATGTGGAAGCGATGATCATTATCAGGGAAGGTGATCAGTTCAGAGAAGTTTTAAGTTCGGGATTCAATTATTATCTGAATGCCGGTGATAAATAAAAAAAAACCCTGCTCATGGGGCAGGGCCTTTAAATTTAACTTAAATCACCTAATTAAACCGTTCCGGCTTAAAATCCAATTTATCGATAAAGCGCGTTTTACGATTCGGATTACCCAGTTTGGCCACATTTTCAAATCCGGGATCTTTTTCGGATGTGTAAAACTTGACACTCTCGGTATCGCAGGAACCACAGGCATCCACGCCCTCTATATGACTACCGGCGCTGCAGGATGTGTGAACTTCCTTCCCACCCATCAATTTTCCCAGTGAAAGCAGCAGGAGCGCGACGGCAAATATGATCGGAACCAATAAAAATTCCATTGCTACCAGCCTTTCAGCATTTATCGTATATCTAATTGATACGTAATATTATATGATTAAATTTCCAAATACAAATAATTTTAACAGTATAAATTTAACCGGATCTGCGCTGATTTGTTTCATGGGCCAAAGATAATCATAAAAACTTATGTCAATCCAGGATATAATCAGCCAGCAATGGCCATTTTTCACTTTCGGCGCGAAGCGTGTTTAAAACATCATTCATGTAATCTTCAGATTCCCGCAAGCCTGATTTCAGATCTTCCGTTTTTTGGATAAACTGCCATGCCTCTTCTATCAATACATCCCTTATTTCCCGGTTGTAAACCGATTTCACATCGCGGTTCCCCAAAAAACGGAGAGCGCTTTCCCGGAAACCTTTCCGCCCCATATGACCACAGCAGGGCCGCATAATTTCCAGAACATCCGCGTCGTGAACGATACGTTTATCCAGGCCCCAATCACCCACGCCGTGCTTCATAATCAGCAGTCCTGTCTCTTTGGCGCTATCCGCGTAATTGTTTGCCCTGAGATAATCGATACACATCTGAGCGCTGTCTGATTCCCAGAAGTCCGGGCCGTTACCTCTGCGTCCGGAGTCATGAAAGGCAACAGCAAACCTTACACGGCTTGCATCAGGCGTAAGATCCGTATTTCTGTAATAATACCGGCACATAAATTCAGAGAAAATCAACGCCCGCGAAATATGCATGCGTCCGTGAATCATTTGAAAATCGAATGTCTTCTCATGAGCATCATATAAGGGTAGAATGTCTGTTTTAAGTGTTTTAAGGAATTCCGGCCAGCTTGTTTTCAGAGTTTCTTCCATGATTTTCCCGCTCCTGATTTTAAATGTTTTGATTACAAAAATTTAGATTACCATCCCACTGTATTGAGATGTTGATTTCAATATTATGCAAAAAGGCAAAATCAGAAAATTTATGCCGAAAATATTCAATGATGGGTTAATTGTTATATTTTAAGAGATTATCTGTTTTTGTTCAATAATAAAATTGTCTGAATTCAAAAGATTTAATTCGGAAATATCATGAAACAGAAAAAATTCTTTTTGTGCTTTTATTGGTTGAAGGGAGAATGAAGGCCGCGAAATAACTCTCACTTCAAATTTATCCGGGTTGATTCAGTTCGGAGATTGCCGCGTTGGCGATTCCCTTCAGCATCCCGGTAAACACCAACTGATGAAGCGGATAAAGCGCGTACCAATAGGCTCTTCCGGGCAACCCCACCGGATCAAAAATCGCGGTTTGACGAATAGTGGCTGCTGAGCCGTCGTTTGTGACATCGAATTCCAGCCATGCCCGTCCGGGTAATTTCATCTCTGCCGAGAGCCGCAGCCGTTTGTTCGCTTCAAATACTTCGACGCGCCAGAAGTCCACCGTATCACCGACGCGCAGGTTTTTGGGATGCGGCCGTCCTCGTCTCATGCCCACGCCGCCCATGAGCAGATCCATGAAGCCACGTAACTGCCAAAGCCAGTTCCAGGCGTACCAGCCGGTTTCCCCGCCGATTCTCTGAATGGGTTTGAAGGCGGATTCAGGTGATGCATCGACACTCATTGTCCGGGAATCAATAAGCCGTGAACCGAACTGTACACCTCCCCAAGACGGTAACTCTCCCGCGGAGGATAAGGCATCGGACCAGCGTGTTTCCGCGTAATCTTTTTCATCGCTGGCGAGCGCTCGGCGAACGCTTTCTTCCACACCAATTGGCCGCACCGGAAGAATTTTCAGAGCCGAACTATCCCTGACCACTGTGGAATGAACGATGGACTCGATAAGTTTGCGGCCGATGCGGGCGTAAAGCGGCGTAACCAGTCCCAGCCACAGGCTGGACAGATATGGAGTTAATACGGGGACAGGGATCATCCGAAGCCGCAGATTGCGTTGACGGGCGTACACCTGCATAATATCGGCGTAGGTTACCTGATCCGCCCCACCGATCTCATAAATACGGTATTCAGAGACAGGAAGTTTAAGAGCGGAGACCAGGTATTCCAGCAGATCATCGATCGCGATTGGCTGCGCCGGTACCTTAACCCAGCGGGGTGTGATCATCACCGGCAGTCTTTCAACCAGCGAGCGGATCATCTCAAATGAGAGACTGCCTGAACCAATAACAATTGAGGCGCGAAACTCAAGAACCGGCACGCCGGATTTCTGTAAGATCTTTCCGACTTCCTGACGGCTGCGAAGATGGGTCGAAAGCGCTTCCTCATCGCTGCCCAGTCCGCCGAGATAGATGATGCGTTTTACTCCGGCATCCCTGGCCGCCTGACCGAAATTCAACGCTGCCCTGCGGTCGGCTTCTTCAAAGGAACCGCTTGAACCCATTGAATGAATCAGATAATAGGCCGTGTCTATTCCCCGCATCGGTTTGTCGAGACTGGAGCGGTCAAGAGCGTCCCCGCGGACAACTTCTGTGGAAGGACCAGCTAACTTACTGAGAACTTCCGGACGTCTGGCGAGACAGCGCACATGGTATCCAAGGTTCTCCAAATCTCCCAGAAGGCGGCCGCCGACATAGCCGCTGGCGCCGGTCAGAAGAACAGACGGGCTCCCCGAAGATCCCTTTAGATTTTTATCACTTATCTCGTTGCTCACACTTATTGTCTTTTTATAGTTCATCTGTCATTGATTGGAATAACTATCCGTCACTCTTACGGTGAAACTCAGAGTCAAATTTTTGACGGCTCATCCGGCTCGTTGTAACAGCCAGGTTGCCCAGGTCGTTTCCGTTTCAAGTATTTTGCACTCTGATTCTTCCCACCTCACATATCGGGCAAATAATTCCGCCTTGCCGGGATTTTTCTCTGTTAAAATTTCCGCTCTGCGGCGAATCAGACTGGTAGTGTTCTGATTGAATTCCCGCAGTCTGCTAAGCGGATATATCTTTTCATGAATTAGTTTGTCACCATAATTTGTAAGCTGCCGGATGGTTTCCTTATGCGGGCGATAATGCTGATAGCCGGGTCTTTCCAGCCGCCGCGCGCGTCTTAGAAATCCATCATCGATCACCATATAACCGCCGGGACGGACAGCTTTCCGTAATTGTCCGACGCATTCTTCAAAATCACCGAGCACGCTGCCAACAGAAGCGAAAATTACGATATCATAGGAAGCGCGTTCCTTTAACACATCCCGCATATCACCGATTTCAAATTTGCACAGGTTCGATGCGGGTGATTTTTTAGCGTTTTTTCTCGCCTCTTTTACAAAAGGAGAGAAAAGATCAACTCCCCGTATCTGAAACTTCAACTTTTCTGCAAGAGGTATAGAAACGGAACCTTTACCGCAGCCCAGGTCCAACACTCTGGTTAAGGGCGCTGGCAGTTTAAGAGGTTTTAGCAGCTCGATTATTTCCTCAGGCCAGCTACCCAATAAACTAAGATCGGCAAGGAGTTCAGATAAATAGGGCAAAATTTCTTGCGATACTCCGAGCGCCTCGGCGAGTTTCTCCTTTTCAACCATCTTCCGACTC
This sequence comes from Calditrichaceae bacterium, assembly GCA_050178385.1. GTDB lineage: Bacteria > Calditrichota > Calditrichia > Calditrichales > JBFXGD01 > JBFXGD01. The sequence continues at coordinate 6,621 of JBFXGD010000102.1, read as the reverse complement.
CCTAATCTTGTCTGATTACAGATGAGACGCGTTCGATCATCGCGTCTTCCTGAAAATTTTGATAGAAAAAACTGGAGGCCCAAACTATTACAGTTCGAACCTCTTTTTACCCGATGCGATCATTACCTCATGAATTTAGATACAAAGGGTGATGTTTCACCGCGGCGCATAAAATGACCGGAAGGCCCTTCGCCGAGAAATTCGGAAAACCATGATTCATGTTCGATTTCCTCATGGAGAATCGCCAGGCACAGTTCATAGGTCCGGTCATCCTTTCCGGCGGTCAGATTACAGATATTGGTGTAGCCCCTTACCGCGCAGCGCTCGGCTTCCACAAATTAATCTGAAGAATCCCGGTATAAATAATTGAGTTTTACAGGTCATAGCATGATAACTCAGGAAACATGGGAAATAATTCTTAGTATTATTTAACCGTTACAACTAAGGATAGGCGTACTTGTTGAGCAGGCCGGAAAATAACATCGGCCCGGGCTCAGTTTGACGAATGGTTCAATGACGCGGCGGGAAAGAGATGGGATGCTCATAACCATTTCGTCGCACTTTTGCGCGTGTTAATGTTGGAACTATTGAGCTATGACGATGTCTGGCCGTCGTTTTCATCAAAAATGGCTGATCAATTTTATAGTTTCAGACGTCTGAGACGGAGCGAATTTGTAATCACTGAAACGGAGCTAAAACTCATAGCCGCAGCTGCAATAATGGGGGACAGCAGAATCCCCAGGAACGGATATAATATTCCCGCGGCAACAGGGACACCTGCCGAGTTATAAATGAATGCAAAGAACAAGTTCTGTCTAATGTTGCGCATGGTGGACCGGCTTAATCGTATCGCTCTGACGATACCCCGTAAATCGCCTTTAACTAAAGTGACACCGGCGCTTTCCATCGCCACATCGGTACCCGTTCCCATTGCGATACCGACATTTGCCTGCGCCAACGCGGGGGCATCGTTGATCCCGTCACCCGCCATGGCGACAATACGACCTTCTTCCAGAAGCTGTTTAACGATTTTGGCTTTCTGCTCAGGCAATACTTCGGCATATATCTGGTCTATCTGCAGCTCGCCCGCGACCGCTTTTGCGGTTGAATGGCTATCACCTGTCAGCATTACTATCATGATGCCTTCTTTATGTAAATTACGGATCGCTTCCGGTGTTGATTCCTTGATGGGATCGGCGACTCCAATTAAACCGGCCGCCTTGTGATTGATCGCGACCAACATAACTGTTTTACCTTCGGCGCGATTTCTATTTGCCTGTTGTTGCAGCTCACCGGCATCGATGCCCAGGCTATCCATCAGTTTTATATTGCCTATTGCCACCTCCTGTCCGTCAACATCACCCGTAACGCCTTTACCGGTGATGGACTGGAATTTATCGGTTTTGACAAGCTTAATCCCTTTTTCTTCCGCACCGTTTACAATAGCTTCGGCCAGCGGATGTTCGCTGGCGCGTTCCAGACTGGCGGAAAGACGAAGTACTTCATCCTCGGTAAATCCATCCTCTGCCTGTATTGCAACCAGTTTCGGTTTACCCTCAGTGAGTGTCCCGGTCTTGTCAACGACCAGGGTATTGACTTTTTCCATGATCTCCAGCGCTTCGGCATTCTTTATTAATACCCCTGCCATCGCGCCGCGGGCAGTTCCCACCATGATCGAAATGGGTGTGGCAAGACCCAACGCGCAAGGGCATGCAATAATGAGTACCGCAACAGCATTAACAACCGCATGGGCAAGTCGCGGCTCCGGTCCCGCAATCCACCATATAACGAAAGTGATTACCGCGATAGCAACAACAGCAGGCACAAAAAATCCAGCCACCACATCGGCAAGCTTTTGTATCGGTGCCCGTGAGCGTTGCGCCTCGGCGACCATTCTAATGATTTGAGCTAATAAAGTGTCGGAACCGACATTCTCTGCCCTCATTAATAAGCTGCCTGTTCCGTTGACTGTCGCGCCGATCAGTTTCTCACCGCTTAATTTTGCAACCGGAATGGGTTCCCCTGTGACCATTGATTCATCCACGTTGCTTTCGCCCTCGATAACAGTCCCATCAACAGGAATTTTCTCCCCCGGACGAACACGTAATGTATCGCCGGGTTGAACCTTTTCCAGGGGAATATCTTCTTCCGTTCCATCTTTCCGCACGATCCGCGCAGTATTTGGAGCGAGTCCAAGTAGCATCCGAATAGCCGCGTTGGTCTGTGATCGGGCGCGCAATTCAAGTACCTGCCCCAGAAGAACCAATGCGGTAATTACTGCGGCAGCTTCAAAGTAAACATCCACCAATTCGCCCTCCATTTTCATAACGGGAGGAAAAATCTGCGGGAATAACAAGGCCACGACACTATATATCCAGGCGACTGAAACCCCAAGTGCAATCAAAGTAAACATATTAAGATTCCATGTACGAACGGATTGCCAGCCTCGAACAAAAAACGGCCAGCCGCCCCATAACACAACAGGTGTCGCTAACGTAAACTCAATCCATTGAACCGATTGCATGGAAAGTTCATCCGGTAACCAATTATGCATTAAATCAGCTATCATCGCCAGAATAAATACCGGAAGAGCAAGCGCCGCGCTGACCCAAAAACGGCGGCTCATGTCGATGAGCTCTTCATTTTTTTCTTCGACTTTTACCAAAACCGGTTCAAGTGACATGCCACATTTTGGGCAATTGCCCGGATGATCCTGCACTACCTCAGGATGCATGGGACAGGTGTATTCGGTCTTAGTCGCGGCAGCGGTTGTTTCCAATGGCTCCAATGCCATACCGCATTTAGGGCAACTGCCTGATTCCTGTTGTTGAATTTCAGGGTGCATTGGACAGGTGTATATAGTTGACCCGGAGTCTTTTTTATGAACTGGTGTAGTTTCCCTGACCAAATATTTTTGCGGGTGTTCCCTGAACTCACGCAGGCAATGTTCACTGCAGAAATAATATTTTTTATCCGCAAACTCATAAAAGAATTTAGAGTTACCCGATACCATCATACTACAGACCGGATCTTTAAACTGCGCTGTTTCTGTATTTATTTTGACACTCATGTCGATGTCTCCTTATTTTTCGGCTAAAGGACAGGTTTGAGCGGGGTGGACATTCATAAAAAATAAAAATTCAACATACGATGTGGGTCGGTTTAATAAATGAGAGCGATTCATATTTAGTGTTAAATTAAAATGGACTAAAATTATTAGTTGATAACTATCTCCAATGTTACTTCAGGGTAATTTCCCATTAAATAGGCGGATAATTTATATTCACCACTATCAATATAATGCCCGTCAGGGTCTTTAAATTCCCCCGAATATTCAAATGTTTTTGATTCACCGGTCCCAAGCGTAAAACGGCTTACTGCCGGCAGGAAAAATCCCGGATAATACATAACGGTGTTGTCTAAATGATCTGTTAACCTGAAGCCAAACTGCTGGATGTTTGGAAAAACATAGCTTTTCTGCCCCGGAACGATATATTTAACTTCAAATTGTATCTGCAGTGAGTCCTCCGAATTAAAACTCGCCCGGGGAATAGTAAGAGTGAAGAGACTTCCGTCCCTCTGGATGGATTTTCGCGTTTCGGAATTATTAAATGATAAATCAGTCGCTGAAGTGCAGGCACTGATAATAAGCAGACTGATGAGAAGGAAAACATAGTTATATTTGATCGTCTCTTCCTCCAAGGCAAAATGAATTATATAAAATACACAGACTTATTTTAAATCCGATATCCGATTGAAAATGAGGAAATGATATGGTTTTGCAGCTTTTCATTCATGATCATATAATTTATAATAAAATCCGCATAAATATTTTTCTTTACAAATATGCCGAAATTGCCGGCGATGGAAGCCTGATTAAATTCCGCCGGTAATTCCACAAAATCATGCAGCCCTAAACCAATACCGTAATAATACTTATTCTTGGATATGCGATTAATAAAAGTATTAAAAGATAAATTGTAAAAACTGGCCATTCTATTCTTGAAACTTTGATAACTGCTGATCCCGAAGGATGATTTAAGCAGTAGTTGATTATGAAATTCGTTGACAAAAATTTCAACCGAAATACCGACGCCGTATAAAACAGATTCTTTTTCAGAAGAAATGTTCTCATACCCCTGGGAATATGATAATGCGGGATAAGACATTCCAAATATAAGTTCCTGCGAGGACAGGGACGTGGCAGATATAATGATCAGTATGAAAATATGATGTTTTTTCACTGTTGAAGATCCCCCCTAAATATTTAACAGTGATATAAAAATCTAAAAAATAAGTACAGCAGATATCAAAATGGTCAGTTGTGTCAAATCATCCGCGCTCTACAAAAAAAGCTCCGTTAAGGTATAAGTATCAAAAAAATCAAACAGTCCGACCTGTTGGCCATCTTCATTCATATTGATCACATCAATTGCTGATATTGACCGTTTGATGAGACCCTCTTTGCTGATATAATCTTCGATGGATATATCATAATCGATAAATCCGTCATTGTCGAAATCATAATACCATTGTATCCGGTAACACTCAAAAGAACCAATATCTAAATTCAGGATGGTTTGCCCGGTGACCTGTTTTTCAATTTTAAACGGGAAATTTGATTCCCTGTAATTCCATCTGGTTCCTGTTTGTAGAGGATATTTTAAAGTGAGCGCGGGCGGTTCCTCAAAGATGATGGAATCAGACACCAGTTTTGTGAGCGGTAATTGTTGCAGCAGGACCTTACTAAACTCTTCTAAGCCTGAAAAATGTTGATTTTTGAATGACAAATTGGTGTAAAGCGTCCGCTTTGGAAGGATTAGTGCCCCCACACCTGCATTTTCATAAGCGATCATATAAAGTCCGTCTGTTTTGACCTGATAATAATGTCTGGATCCGTCGCTGTTGAGAACGATAGTTTCTATGGAATCCCGCAGAATGGCTGATCCTGTAATTTCCGATATTATGAGGGTTGTGTCATTGAACCCGTAAATTTGTTCCAGGCTGTCCGAGTCAAAATTTATTGTTTGCATAATTCTTTGATGGTGCCATTTTGAGCCGATGGTGGTCGGATATTCAAAATTCAAATTATCATTTGAATCATCGTCGCAACCTGTAAAACTTGTGATGAGCAGAAGCATGATGAAGTAAACAGACAGGTTTCTCATAATAATCCCCCAATCAATAAGGAATACTATTAATGCAATGATAAGATATTACCACATTTCAAAATATTTTATTTTTCAAAATTGTATTGATGTTTTATCTAACGGAGACCACTCATACTTAATAAAATTCAAAAAGGTAACGAACTCAATATAGGTCATGCATTTATGGATGTCCAGCAAAAAAAATCTGCCACCTCCGAAACGACCTTCGGGTAAATCCGCGTTTATCGGCCCGCCGGTATTTTCTGATAAATATATGAATGGAGAGCCGATGTATCGATATCATCTCTTTATATAAAGATTCTTATCATTACAACCTCTTTGCCATTCTAAAAGGTTTTGGTACAGGATTGCTGCCTTCCCATACAACCTGACGGAAATCATCGGGGTCGGTATTTCCTTCGGTATTAAGAAGCAAAATTCGTGAATCCGGTCCCAAATCAAGGTGCTTTCGCAAGGGCAGGTATTCGGGTAGTGACATCATAAACATTAACGCTCCAAGTGTTACAGCGCCTGATTCACCGGAAACTATAAAAGGATCGCCATTTAGCGGGACCCCATAAACGCGCATTCCTTTTGCCGCCACATAATCCGGACAGGTTACAAATACATCCGCGAAGTCTTTTAGAATTTTCCAGGCAAGGGGACTGGGATCTCCACATGCCAATCCTGCCATCATGGTATTTAATTTTCCATCAAAACTATGGGGCTCACCATCAAAGATTTTTGCCGATTGATACAGGCAGGCGGCATTGGTAGGTTCTACAACAACAAATTTTGGAGAATCAGCTCCAAAAATCTGTCGGTAATAGCCAATTGTTGATGCCGCTAAAGCGCCTACTCCCGCCTGCATAAAAATATGAGTCGGTTTGTTAATCCCCTGTGCTGCAAATTGTTCCTGTGTTTCAGAAAACATGGTGGTATAGCCCTGCATTACCCATTTAGGAATATCTTCGTATCCATCCCAAGATGTATCTGAAATTACCTGCCAGTCATTCTTCAGTGCATCCCTGGTTACCCGGCGCACAGCATCATCATAAGTGCCGTCGATAATAACAACTTTTGCGCCATTTCTTTCAATAGCCTTAATACGGGGTGCGGTTGTGTGTTTATGTACGTAAATAATAGAATCATATCCCAGCTGGCGCGCGGACCAGGCAATACCCATTCCATGATTTCCGTCCGTAGCCGCTGCAATAGTGATCTTACCCAATTTCTTCCTTATTTTTTCGGAAGTTAATTCGGCCAGAGTCATTTCTGTATGATCCAGATTTAATCGCGTTTTGAGAAAACGATAGATTGCAAATGAACCTCCTAACACTTTAATGGAGTTTAAATTTAGGCGCTGTGATTCATCTTTTACCCAAATTCCACCGAGATTCTGCATTAATGCAAGATGGGGCAAGCTTTTTAGCGGGGTAATTCGGTACTCCGGAATCTGATGATGGAAATT
>JBFXGD010000101.1:0-12429 GCA_050178385.1 Calditrichaceae bacterium | reverse complement strand
TGCTAATGCAGAAGTATAAGCTTACAGAAGCATATGATTATAAATTGGATGAAGATGCGTCAATAATCACAAATTTTGAAAGTCACAAAGAACAATTATATGCAAAAAAGTATTTTGAGAAATTTATCGTTGATAAACTAGTTTCGGAAAAAGATTTGCGTGAGACGTTTGATTTACAAAAAGACCAAATCAGTGTCAGTCATATTCTCATTAGTTACAAAGGAATAGACAGAAGCCCGGCGACGAGAACAAAAGATGAAGCGATTGCATTATCAGAAGAAATAGTTAAAAAAGCAAGGGCCGGAGAAGATTTTGCAGTACTGGCTTTGCAATATTCTGATGATGCAACGGTAAGAAAAAACAAAGGTAATCTTGGTTTTTTAACCGCCGGCAAAATGCTTCCGGAGTTTCAGAAAGCAGCATATAAATTAAATGTCGGTGAAATTTCAGATCCGGTTAAGACAAAGTTTGGATATCATATCATTAAACTTGAAGATAAGAAACCAAATAATGCTTTCAAGTATGCGAAATACGAGCAAGAAAAAGAAAATCTTAAAAAATTATTTTTCCAGGCATACAAGGACACTGCCAGAAAAATGTGGGATGCCCATATAGCAACCACAAAGAAGGAAAATTCATTAAAAATATCTGATGAAAATATTGAAAAAACAGTGAAAGCTTCCATTGAAAAAGGCAAAATGAGCGGAAGTTTAAAGATCGACGATTATACCGATCAAGAAAAAAATACTGTTCTGGCGGAATGGTCCGGAAGCGCGCTGACTTTAAACGATCTGTTTAAGGCATACAATAACACCATCATGAAAATGAAAAGTACTTTAACAACTTTTGAAGGTTTAAAAGGAGTAACTGAGAACTATGCTGTAAGAAAGATGTTACTTTCTGATGCCATTAAGAAAGGTATAAATAAAGATCCTGAAGTAGTTAAAATATTGGATGATATGCTGGAACAGCCGATGTCTAGCGCCATAGAAAAAAAACAAGTCATGGATAAGGTAAAAATTGAAGATGCGGATTTGTTAAAATATTATGAAAACAATAAGAATGAATTCATTCTACCGGAAGAGATCGAAATCTGGGAAATATATCTTAAAGATGAAGCAAAAGCTAAAAAGGTATCTAAACTGGCAAAAAGCGGACAAAATTTTGAAAAGTTGGTTGAAACGTATTCCGAAGATAAAGGAATGAAGAAAAGAAAAGGTTATCTTAGCTTCCGGACCATTCATTCAAGAGAAAATGTATCGGAAACCGCATTTAAGCTTGGAGCGAATAAAATATCTGACCCGATTCAGTTCAGAAACGGCTGGATTGTAATAAAGACGGGAAAATTAAATCCTGAAACAATCAGAAGTTTTGAGTCGGCAAAACCGATGGCAACATCAAAAGTCCGCGAGCTGAAGATCAGGGAACGGAGAACCCAGTGGGAGAATGAATTAAAAGAAAAGTATTCCGTAAAAATTAATCAAGAATTACTGGAAAAAATATGATGCTTATTAATGTTTCTTCCAAAATCAGGTTTCGTCTGACAGCGTATTTATTTGCCGGTCTAATTATTGGATCAACCGGATGCAAGCAGAATACAGATATCCCTGAAGATTTGGTAGCCCAGGTAAATGACCAGTTTCTGTTAAAAGAGCAGCTTCAATACAGCGTGCCGGATGGTTTGGATGACAAAATGGCACTTGCCCTGCAGAAAAATCTGATCGCGCAATGGGTGGAAAATGAAATTTTTTATCAAACTGCTGTAAAAGAAGGTGTCGCTTACACATCTGCTGAAAAATACATGATTGATCAGTACAAGAAAGCCTTGCTTGTTCAGCGGTATCTTGATCAGCGTCTGAATAAGAATTATAAAATCTCTCAAAAAGAGATTGATGACTATTACCGTGAGCACTCTAAAGAACTTATCAGGAAAGAAGATGAGGTCCACCTTATCCATTTGCTGCTGGAACAACAGGATAATGCCATATTCAAGGAAATCGGGGAAAGTTCTGACCTGATGAGTTTGATTAAAAAATATTATTTTGATGAGAAATCAACCAGTGAGCGGCCCAATGGCGATTTAGGGTATGTTCCGCTTTCAGAGTTGCCGGATCAATTTGTAAAAGTGATTTCCAGAATGAGAACCGGCGCGATCTCAAATCCTGTACGGACGGATCAGGGGTATCATTTTTTTCAGCTGGTTGACTTTCAAAAAAAGGGAAGTACGATAGATCTTGAACTGGTAAAGAATGAAATAATGATGCGGATCAAAAAAGAGCGGAGAGGCGAAGAGCTTGAGAGGTTAAAAAAGGAACTTAAAGAAAATTTTCAGGTTCAGACTTATCTGAGCAAAATACAATAGTAAAGGTTATTATATAATGAAAGATAAAATCTTATTCTCAGTTTTTGCTGTACTTTTAATGATTATACCGTTGCGAAGCCAGCAGCTGGTCGAGGGTGTCGCGGCTGTAGTAGGCAAGGAAATTATACTGCGTTCAGAAATTGAACAATATGTGCAAAATTATATTATCCAGAATCGCGTTGATATTCAGAAACAGCCTGAGTTGTTGGAAAAGTTGAGAAATGAAACCCTCTCTTCCCTCATTGATCAGCAAATTCTCATTGTTAAAGCTGATGAAGATACAATTACTGTTGAAGATGAAATTCTTGATCAGCAGGTAGAAAACAGGGTTCGTTACATGCTCGAACAGGTCGGATCAGAGGAGAAACTGGAACAGGTTTTTGGCAGCCCGATGAAAAAAATCAGAAAAGACACGCGCAGGGTTATCAAAGATCAGATGCTGGTTGAAGAAGTACGCCGGAGAAAATTTAGTGATATAAAAGTGTCCAGGCGCGAAGTGGAGGAATTCTATAAAATATATTCTGATAGTTTGCCGGTGTTGGATGAAACGGTGGATATAAGTCATATTCTTATGTTAGTGAAACCTTCACAAGATGCCCGCGAGTCTGCCTATAAGAGAATCAGTGAAATAGACAAGCAGATTAAGGAAGGCGCTGATTTTTCTGAGCTTGCCGCTAAATATTCTGAAGATCCTGCATCCGCTAAACGTGGTGGGGACTTAGGTATGATTGGCCGGGGTGATTTTGTAAAAGAATTTGAAACGGCCGCCTTCGCGCTAAATGATGGTGAAATTTCCGATATAGTACAAACACAGTTCGGCTTCCATATCATTCAAATGATCGAACGCAGAGGGGAGAAAGTTCGCACCCGTCATATTTTAATCCAGGTTGTACCGAATAGTGATGATGAGAACAGGACTAAAACCGAGCTTGCGGAAATCAGGCAGCGCGCTTTGGATGGAGAAGATTTTGGTGAATTAGCCCTGCAGTACTCTGACGACGAGAATGTCAAAAAGGACCGTGGTCACCTTGGTGTCTTTGAAGTCAGTAAGTTGGTTGTGCCGGAGTTTCGAAATCAAATTGAACATCTTTCAATCGGCGAAATCAGTAAACCATTTAAAACGGAATTCGGTTACCATATTGTGAAATTAGAGGATAAACAGGAAAAAAGAAGTCTGAGCATAGAGAATGACTGGCAAAAAATTCAGACGATGGCGCTGAATTATAAAAGGGATAATGAATATAGGAAATGGCTTCAGTTGCTCCGGAATGAAATTCCCATTGAAATACGGCCGGGTTCCTGATAATTTGGTTGAAGAAAAAAATGGCAGAATATATTGATGAAAGATCTTTTACTGTATGAGCCGAACTCTGAAAGAGAAGCTAAGATAGTTAGCCAGATTGATAATAATATTGTCTTTGAAAAAGCTAAATCTCTCGATCAGTTAATTACTTCAATTGAGAAATATATATTTAAAATCGTTATTTTGGATCTGGATTCACTGAGGATATCCGCGATAGTGGATATCCTTCAGAGAATCAGGCTTAATCTCCCTGAAGCATTTGTAATTGGAATAACCGCCCTGAAAACGGCTCAATTGGTTAATAAGATATCATTTCACAGAATTTTTATTTTGGAATACAGCGAGGATATGCTGTATCATATTGGTATCCTGGTTAAGTACTTTAATGAGCAGGAAATTTTCGTCAGAGAAAACGGCGGTAATTCAAATAAATATAAATATATCGGTGAAAGTCCGGTTATCAAAAGGATTCTTCAACAGCTGAATGTGGTGAAAAATTCGGATATGCATCTTCTGCTCACGGGTGAAACCGGCAGCGGGAAGACAGAGCTGGCACGATATATCCATCAGGAATCCAGACGAAGAAACCTTCCGTTTATGCATATTAATTGCGCGGCAATTCCTGAGAATTTGCTTGAAACAGAGCTGTTCGGTTACGAAGCCGGTGCCTTCACAGGGGCAGCTACAAACAAAATTGGAAAATTACAGGCAGCTGGAGGGGGTACAATTTGTCTTGATGAAATTGGTGAAATACCGCTTCATCTGCAGGCCAAATTATTAAAAGTTCTGGATGAGATGTCGTTCTATCCTGTTGGGGGAATTCAACCTGTGAAGATGAACGCCAGAATTATCGCGGCGACGAATAAGGATCTTTTTAGAGCAGTTCAGTCGAAAAAATTCCGCGAAGATCTGTATTACCGTTTGAATACTTTTGAAATACATGTTCCGGCACTCAGGGAGAGGAAAGAAGATATTCGGATACTTTTTGAATATCTTGTCGCAAAATATGCGTCTGCTAACGATCTTGCCATGCCGAAAATTGATGAAGACGTACATCAGCTGTTAAATCAATATGAGTGGCTTGGCAATATTCGTGAACTGCAAAATGTTGTTGAGTCAAGTATGTGTTATCATCCTGACAGACTAACAATTTCGCATTTGCCGGATTTCCTCGTTTCATCTCCCGAAGTAAAACTTGTTAAGGCGGCTCTTGAATTAAAACCTCTTGATGAAATAAAATCTCAATATGCAAGGCATGTCTATGAAAAGTCCGGGAATAATATGACCCAAGCGGCCCGCATTCTCGGTGTAGATGTGAAGACTATGCGTAAATTACTACTCAAATCCTCCGCTAACAGCGACTGATCTATTTTGACCAGTCTGACTATACTAAAAAATAAATTTTATATTTATAAATGAATTGATTAGATTTACGTTAAAGTGTATCGCATCCCAATTACGGACCAACTCTCCAAAAGCGCGCATGAAAGAATTTTTTTCAAAAATTTTCAACCGACAAAAGAATTTTCAGTCACTGAAAGATCTGTATTTTTTTGATGAGTACCGGAGCTTACTCACTGATGTAAATTTCCCTCTGCCCGGCGATAAATTTCAAGGCGAATTTTTAGGTATGCTCACCCGCCTGGTTACAAACGGAGACAGGCCGCACAGCATTCTTTATCATTCAAGATCGGAAGGTGATCAATGGCAGTTTTTTGCATGTTCAAAAAACGTGGAGATAAATATAACTGACCAATTAGTGGCACTTTCCGACCAGCATCCGTATCTGATTCTCGATTCGATACACCCGCTAACTCCGAAGCTGCATTCCAACGGGATTAATCTGGATTTTAAATCCGCATTGTTATTTCAACTGTTCAATCATTTTGATTATCTGTTATTGATGGATAGAGAATCAAAAAAAATAGAAGAATCGCTCGGTTCAATTAAATCTTTTGTTATTGCGATAAAAGAAAAATATGAACTTGTTGAAAATATAAATTCATTGAAAAGGAAGATATCGGACATAGAGAACCGGTTAATTTTGACGGAATCAGAACTGGATCGCACAGATAAGGCACTAAAAAAACGGGCTTTTGAAATTCACAATATTCTGGAAATCAGCAATGAACTCTATTCTATTTTAAATCTGAAGCAATTGATTAATTCGGCCTTGCTGATCATCGTGGGGCAGATAACTTGTCAAAAGTCATTCGCGCTCCTTTATGATCCCGTCAATAGAAATTACTCACGGCCTTTCAGCAAGGGAATCAGTCACGATAATTTTGATGGGATATCTATAGAAATTGACTATCCCTTAATAAAATATTTTTTACAAAATCAAAAACCAATTTTTGTAGATAAAATCAGTGAAATGGATCTGTCGACAGAAATCGCCAAATTTCTTGATGAAAATCAAATAAAAATAATCGCGCCGATTATATATTCTCAACGTGTGAGAGGAATTATTGGGTGCGGGGCGAAGCTTCATGGTAAGGAATTTGAACGGACTGACCTGGAAATGTTTAACATACTTTTGAATATCATTTCGATCTCAGTGGGAAATGCCCAAACATATGAAGAAGTCAAAAACTTGTCACTGACTGATGCCATGACAAATTTACATAATTATCGTTATTTTGAAGAGCGTTTAAAAGAAGAAATTAACAGGGCCCGCCGAAACAACGGTTCGGTTTCGTTGATAATGCTGGATATTGATCATTTCAAAAATTATAACGACACGCTTGGGCATCAGGCTGGAGATGAAGCATTGCGGACACTTAGTTGGGTGTTGAAAAATTCTGTCCGGGAAGAGGATGTTGTTAACCGGTACGGTGGTGAGGAATTCAGTATAATTCTGCCTGGAATAGATAAAAATGTGATAAAAATTCTTGGGGAAAGAATCAGGGAGCGAGTTGAGAAAACGGTGTTTTTTAAAGAAAACATACAACCCGGAGGGCTGTTCACCGTAAGTCTGGGCGCAGCTTCATTTCCTGATGATGCGGCTGATTTCGAGGATCTTGTTTACAAGTCTGACCAGGCGCTGTACCGGTCCAAAAATTCCGGGCGGAATTGTTTTACCCTTTACAATGCGGGAAATTGATATTATAATAATATCTGATAATATTTAGTTATTGCAAATAATGGCTTGAATTGATTAATATTCATATTAAAAATAACCTGAATAAGATCCGTTTTATTTGATTTTCACTCTGGGGGATTGCCGATGTCGGATATTGGATTCAACGACAATGTAAATGTAACCGGAAGAAAATTTCATGTTCAGACCGCCAGTAGAAGCGCAAAAGGTGTGGTTCAGTGTGAAGTGTTTGAAGCCGGAAGACTGATTACAACTCACGAAGTGGAATTCGAACGGCGAAAATATGGGGACGAACACTCCCTCGAGGAACGTGTAAAAACCATGGTGGAGGGTCTCCATCGTGATACATTGCATGAAATAGAATTAATGTTCATGATAGCTGAAAAGGTGAAAAAGTTACGTCACGCCCCTTCGAATGTAAAAATGGGTTTGATGTTTCTGCGAAATAATCTGGTTCAGGATGCTATTGAACAGTTTGAGCTGGGAATTTCAATCGATCAGAAATCGGTTGATGCATTAAATAATCTTGGTCTGGCCTATATTAAACTCGGCAAAAATGCAAAAGCCATCCAGATTTTAAACAAAGCACTTGAACTTGGCCCTCCCTATGCCGATATCTATCATAACCTCGGCCTTGTATATCTGAATGAAAAGCAGCACTATAAAGCTCTTGGCTATTTTCAGGAAGCCCTGCGAATTAATCCCGGCTATATGGAAGCTCATTATAATTTGGCCATTCTCTATCTGGATAGTATTTTATATGATAAAAAAGATGATTTACTTCCCCCGCCGTCAATACGATATGAACGCTCTCAGCAACAGCTTAAAAAAATTGAATCGGATGGTAACAGTTATTTCAAACAGATGATGCCCAAGATTCAAAAAATGCTGATTAACAAGGAAATCGATCAGGTGATTAATTTCCTTAGTACAAACCGCAACAGAGTATTTCCGAATGAAGTTCTCAGTTTGATCGGAATCGATTTTTATCTCAAATTCATGTACGGCGGCAAAGGACTTAATAACGATATTATAAAGAAATTCGAAAATAAATTATTCAAAGCAATTGATGGAAATGCTGACTATGCGGATCTTTGGAATAATCTTGGAATTGTGCATTTGATACAATGCCGTAATTTATTTCTGAAGGCATTGACGGAGTTTGACCGGTCTCTGGAGATAAATCCGACTTTTGACAAGGCTTTAAAAAATAAAAAACTGGTTGAAAATGACGGAAAAGAATTTTTGATACTATTGAGGGCAATCTTAAAATAAATTATGATACCATTTTATCAATTAAGTAAATCAAATCAGTCCAGGCTGTTTTTTTTCTCAAAATTTTTGTTTCTTTCGCTGCTTGCGCTCATCTGGATGAAAAACGTCAATACCCTGGATCAGGCATCTCACAGAATGATGCTTATCGCTGTTCTTGTATCTCTTGCATCTCTTGTTTTTTGGGGAGTTGTATTTTACGGCAAGGAATTTCATGAGCGAACCGCTTATTGGCTAAGCATTATTGATCTTGCGATTTTGTTCGGATTTATCTATCCGGTTAGTTATTTGCAGGGTACGTTTTATGTGCTCCCGGCTCTTTTAATTATTACAGCGGTTTTCCTGTTTCAGCGAAAGCAAAGTCAACTTTTTGCATTATATTTTTTGCTTGTTCTGACTATATCAACTCTTGTCTTCACTTTGCTGGGATTATTCACAAATCCACTGGAAGCCTATTTGTCAAACCTTTTGCTTAATGGATTGATTTATTTCAGTTCTTCAGCTATGATTGATACAGTGATCTCTCTGCAAAAGCAAAGGGAAAAACTGGAAGAACAGAAGCTTTATTTTCAGAATAAATGTAATATTTTGCAGCGTGAGCACCTGTTAAACCGACAAAGAATGGAAACCCTCAGTAAAGATGTCCGGAAAAAAGATATTGAAATCAAGAATATCGTAACATTGAGCGGACAGTACACGTTCGGATCAGATTTTCGAAAAGCCTTGAAGTCTTTTCTGCTGACAATTATAGGTCAGATTGGCAGTGAGCATGCGGCGGTTCTTACCAAAGAAAAAAAGGAACATAATTTTTTCAAAATTATAGCGGAAAAAGGTTTGAGAAGTGTAGAATACGCGGGCTTGAGAATATATCTCGATAGTAATTTTATCAAGTTGCTTGATTCAACACGAGAACCGATGTTAATCAAACATATCCCGCGTGAAGGGCTTTACGATGATGAAATTAGGCTCTTGAATTTATTCAGCGACGATCTCATCTGCCCTCTGATAATCAAGAAAAGGCTGGTAGGGTTGTTGATCGTCGGTAATAAACTTTCAGGGGCGGGATTTACAAAGGAAGATATTAATCTCGTTTCGATAATTTCGAATCAGGCAGCATTTTTAATGGAACAATCACAGATTTCAGAAGACTTTCAGGAATTTTATGCTAAAACCATAAGATCCATGCTTAGAGCCCTGGAATCGAAATACGTTTTTGCCCGCGGCCATGTCATAAGAACAGCAAATTATGTAAATATTCTTTCGCGAAAAATCGGAATGACTAGTGAACAGGTCAAAGAAATGACCTATGGTACACTGCTTCATGATGTGGGGAAGATTGCGGTACGAGATGAATATTTGCTGAACGATCAGATATTCACGGAGGATGAAAACGCCATTAAAAAGAAAATTCTTGAACATACCCTAAAGGGGGCCGCCATTCTCAACTCGGCCGGATTTAATGAAACGGTCGTTGATCTCGCTTTACATCATCATGAATTTTATAACGGCCACGGATTTCCACATCGTATTGGGGAAAGCGATCTCTCAGCCGGGGCGAGAATATTAGCGGTTTGTAATACTTATGATGCGATGACATCAGACCGGCCGCACAGAAAAGCCCTGCCCGAACAGACCGCGCGAGAGTATTTGCAGTTTAACGCAAACAAACAGTATGATCCCGAAATTGTTAAACTTTTTTTTGATGAACTCGAAAATAATAAGGAAATGCAAAGATATCATTAAAAAGGTTTGATATTTTTGTATGTAACGGAATGTGCGATTAATCACCAACAATTGTTCGGGGAAAGGGCATATTATTTTAAATTCTGTCAAAAAATAAATATAATCTTTAATAATAAACGTACGAGTATAAAAAAACATGGTGTTTCTGCTCTTTAACACAAAATGAAAAACAACACTATATACAAATTGCCCATATAAAGGAGTGTTTATATGGATAGGCTGAAATTGATGCTTTTGTGCGTGTTTTTTTTCGCGGCCGCACTCTTTGCACAAAATCCAAATGATCTTAATTTACAACTTTCCAGGCATTCAAATATTTCCGGTGAATGGGATTTATTAATTGATCTTAATCTTGATCAGCAAATTGACAGCGCTCTTATATTTGAGTTTCCTCAGTGGATTACGGCGGTTCCCTCATCTGTTCAACTTAATGATAAAACTTTATGGCTGCAAAATTCTGAGGATAGTCCTGAAAGTGATTCGGTGGTGACCTGGCAGATCGGGTCAGATGGTCTCGGGATGCATTTTAAGGATGGACTGATTAAAGCCGGTGACCGCGTGAATGTCAAATGCCTTTTGAATGTAAAAAAAATCCAGAACGGATCCCGGCAGGTTTCTGTAAAGAAAATGGCAAAGCAGGGAGAAAGTTTTGTTCCTGCCGATGAAGTAATGACTTCAGCTGCCTTCCCTAATTTCCCGGAAAATAACAATTAGACAGGAAAGCTACTATGTTTAAACGAGTTGGCTTTACTCTATTAATTATAAGCTCATTGTTTAATTACTTGTATGCCGATCAGGGTGGAATTGATGGTTCCGGCTATATGTGGACCAATTCCAGAACTGCGACATCTCCTTCAGTAACATATGAATGGATAGATGTTCAGGATGGAACTGCTGCCCACTCCGGGGCTTTTAATGACGCGGTCTCGGCTGCTGTATCTCTGCCCGCTGGGTTTGATTTTTATTTCTACGGCAAGGTGATGAGAACCGCCTATATTTCAACAAATGGCTGGATTAGTTTTGTTGATCCTTCAGGGACCTCTTATCCTGCAAATACAACCATCCCCAGCGGGGCAGGGCCGGATTCTTCCATAGCGGTTTTTTGGGATAATCTGTCAAGCAATAATTCAAATAACGGAATTTTTTACAAAACAGTGGGAGTAGCGCCGAATCGTAAATTTGTGGTGGAATGGTATATTACATCGCCAAATCAAATAGGTTTTGAAGTTGTCTTATATGAACATAGTGATATCATTAAATTTCAATATAAAACATTAGATGCATCTTGGGGTGGAGGACAATCTGCCACTATAGGCATAAAGGCAGATAACGCGACCGGTCTGGAATACAGTTTTGACACTGCCGGCTCTGTGGCAAATTTTGACGCGATTCTATTCCATAACGAAATTACAGACGGCGCGGATGCGGAAATTCTTCCTAAATCAGCTCAGGCGAGCAAACTTCAAACTTTTAACTACATTATTTCAAATATCGATCCAACGGGAATTACCGGTTTGGGTAAGCTTGACAGGATCGCGGTAGATAACCCATTTGCGCCGGGCTCTTCTCCGACAGTCACAGGTGTGAAAATAAATACATACAATGCTTTTATTCAGAATTCTTCAGATAAACCGGAAAACCCGGGATATGCGACCTGGCAGTATATAAATGATTCGATTGTTGTGCAGACTTCAGATTTTGATATTGTCGATTCAGTCAAGATCGCTTTTATGCAAACTCTTCCATCGGGAACAAGTACTGCGAATTCGTATGTGAGTTCATATAATGCCGCCAAGGATGCCTCTGCTACAAAAACATCAACTGAAGCTGTTGCCGGTGATACAGATGTTGAAGTCGTGCCGGGAGACTTGGCCAGCATCACGATTCGTGACGCCGCAGGTGGCGGTGGCAATGCAGTGACGACGGCGAGTCTGACCACGGACGGCAGTTTAACCTATTATGCGGCGGGTTATGACGCCGATGGCAATTATATAGCGGATCAGTTGGCGGACTGGACAACGACGGGTAGTCTTGACGCCGCCAGCAGCACTGGTACGACGAGTTTTACGTTTAATCCGGCAAGCGCTCCCACATCCGGAACGATCGAAGCGACGTTTGGAGCGTTTAGTGACGCGACGGGTGTGATTACGGTAAGTGAGGGCGTGTTGGCCGGCATCACCATTCGTGACGCGGCAGGTGGCGGTGGTAACATCGTGACGACGGCGAGTCTGACCACGGACGGCAGTTTAACCTATTATGCGGCGGGTTATGACGCCGATGGCAATTATATAGCGGATCAGTTGGCGGACTGGACGACGACGGGCAGTCTGGATGTGGCCAATAGCGCGGGTACGACAAGTTTTACGTTTGATCCGTCAAGCGCCCCCACATCCGGAACGATTGAAGCGACGTTTGGAGCGTTCAGTGACGCGACGGGTGTGATCACGGTAAGTGAAGGCGCCTTGGCCAGCATCACCATACGTGACGCCGCAGGTGGCGGTAGCAATGCGGTGACGACGGCAAGTCTGACCACGGACGGCAGTTTAACCTATTATGCGGCGGGTTATGACGCCGATGGCAATTATATAGCGGATCAGTTGGCGGACTGGACGACGACGGGCAGTCTGGATGTGGCCAATAGCGCGGGTA
>JBFXGD010000100.1:0-12500 GCA_050178385.1 Calditrichaceae bacterium | reverse complement strand
AAACTATTGTACACACTGTGATTATTTACAAAGAACAACAATGGATTGGAATAAATAAAAAATCTTAAGTGATATACCGGTACATTCTCTATTTTTGTTGTATCAACTATTTGCAGTTTGACCGTTCCGAGTCTTAGAAATGACCACTTAACCTTGTAAACCAGTTCTTCCCCCACTCTCCACTGGAAATTCTGTCCCAACACAAGCGAGCTATTCAATATTAGGGTAATGAATAGCAGATAGGGTAGAATATTATTGCGGATACGATGAATCATATGAAATTCCCGTATTTTTTATTCTTAAAAACCCGTATTTTTGAACAGAAGAAACAATAGGTCCCGTAAATCTAAATAGTCATACTTTTACAATGCGCACATATTTTTTTAACAATTTGCACTTTTTATGTAATTTTACTATCATTTGCATAGCAAATATACGCTCATTGGTAAAAATTCTTTAAAGAACATAAAAAACATTTCGATAGTAGAGTTATCTCTAATATAAACATTCGCGCTGAAAAAAGAAATTACATTTGTTTGAACGGTTCCTGAACTATTAGGTCAAAATATGCAGTCTCTATTCAAAAAAGTATCCGGACGTCAGAAAACTTCCGGCAGCAATCATTCTAAAAACGGCCATGTCGAATTGCTCGAAGCATATGAAATATTTAAAAATGTCCCGATGGAGATCGCGGTTTATGATCTTGAAGGGAGATATAAATTTATTAACGCGAGTTATTACCCTAATGAATTCGGGCGGGATACGCTCATCGGTAAAGACGATAGCGTGTACTTTGCCATGATGGGCATTTCACCAGAATCCGGAAACAAACGTAAAACGCATTTTGAACGCGTACTGGCTGAAAAGACTACCATAAAATTTACTGAAAAATTATATATCCCTGACAAAAAAAAGACCCTCTATTATAAACGATACTATCAGCCTATTTTCACTGATAAAGATCAGACAAAAATTTCCTGCATTTGTCTGTTTGGAACCAATCTCAGCTCTACAATCCTTGGTCAAAAAGAGCTTAAATATCAGGCTTATCACGATATGCTCACCGGACTCAAAAACCGGTACGCGTTTTACGAAGTGGTAAATCAGATCATTATGGATGCCGAGAGAGACACCGAGGAGAATATAACAGCCATTTTATATTGTGATCTGGATAACTTTAAGGTAATAAACGACTCGTTTGGTCATGATGTCGGTGATAAAATTTTGAAAGAGGTGGCATCAAGAATCAGCATTTGTGTTCGTAAAACAGATTCAGTATTCAGAGTTGGCGGAGATGAATTCTCCGTCATACTCAAAAATGTCCATCAGGATTATGACGCGGGCAAAATAGCTGAAAAAATCACACAATATGTTGCTGATCCCTATTATATTTCCGGTCATAAAATAACATTCCTGAGCATAAGTATCGGGATAGTATTATTCCCAAAGGACGGCGCGACAAATGAACTGCTCATCCAGAATGCTGACACGGCCATGTATAACGCGAAGAAAAAAGGCAAAAACAACTTTCAGTTTTTCTCAAGGAATATGACAGAACAGCTGCTCAGGAAATTAAACATTGAAAAAGCGCTCAGAAGAGTTTCAAATGAAGACGATTTTTCAAGTCAGTTTGAGATTTTATATCAGCCGATTGTAGAAAAAATATCTAAAAATTTATACAAGACGATTGGTTCGGAAGCACTGGTACGCTGGAAACACCCCGAACTTGGCGTTGTTCATCCGGAACTTTTTATTCCAATAGCTGAACAATCAAACCTCATATCGACTATCGGCGAATGGATTTTATATAAAGCTTGCAGAGATTATAAAGAGATAGTGTCGCGCCATAGTGATCGTTTGTATGTCTCCGTTAATTTCTCGGCAAAGCAGCTTCAGGCGACAAATATGATACGAAAAATCGAGAAAATGATGCGGGTTCTTGATGTAGATCCTGGGATGATACAAATCGAATTAACCGAAACAAGTTATATGGATAATCACATTGAAGTTCTCAGAAATTTAAATGAATTATCTTCGCTCGGCTTCAGGCTTGCTATAGATGACTTTGGAACCGGCTATGCGTCGCTTGTTTATCTTCAGAAATTCACCGCCCAGACAATTAAAATTGATAAATCATTCGTCAAGCACATAAGCACAAATCCCAAACACATGGAACTCGTAAATTCAATTATCAAGCTTGGTCAGGATTTAAACAAAGACATCATTGCCGAAGGAATTGAACAGTTGGAAGATTTGTATCTTCTTGAATCTCAAAATTGCAGCAAGTACCAGGGATTTTTATTCAGCCCGCCTTTAACTCTCAGCGCGTTCGAAAAGTATTTACAGAAAGAAAATCTGCTCAGTACAGTATTTTCCTAGAAATATATCTTCTCAATCAATATAAATTGAATTGATTTGACATTTTCAACAAAAAAAAGCCCCCGGAAACAAACGGGGGCTTTTAACTTATGGAACCCGCGGATCTGGTGCTAGCAGATCTCGACGGAGGCTCCTTTCATACTTTGACTACTAATAGGATCACCTCCTTACATAGGGCATCAATCATCGCGCAAAACATTTCCCTGTTAAATATCCCGCGCAGCATAAATTATTTTACAAACCGAATCAGGATAAGTTCAAATTAATTTTAAGTGCCGGTTTGTATCTCATTTCCTATTTATCGTCTTTATTACCTGCAAACTTTAGTGCGGCTGAATTTATACAATAACGGAGGCCTGTTGGCTCGGGACCATCATCAAAAACATGTCCAAGATGCGCCCCGCACTGACTGCATGTTACTTCAGTTCTTGTCATAAACAAACTGCGGTCTTCATCCTCGATAATTTTTTTATCGGAGAGAGGAGCCCAGAAACTAGGCCATCCGCTTCCTGAATTATATTTTGCTTCCGAACTAAACAGCTCATTTCCGCAGCATACACATTTAAACATTCCCTGTTCTTTAAAGTTGTTATATTGTCCCGAAAATGGAGATTCTGTCCCTTTTTTTCTGGTTATGATGTACTGTTCATTTGTCAGAATTTTACGCCACTGCTCGTCCGATTTCTGAATTTTATATTTCACATTTAACCTTTCCGAATGATTGGTCTTCTGCGAACAAGCCGTTATTCCCGCCATAATTATTATACTTATTATAAGAAACTTTGTCATCATATAATTTAGTCCGGAAATTTTCATTTTTCTAAAATCCCACATATAAAATTTTCAAGCTTAAAATTATTTTAAGAGCATCATTTTTCGGGTTTCTTTAAATTTTCCCGCTGTTATTGTATAAAAATATATACCACTTTGAACCGGAATTTGATGCTCATTAGTCCCGTCCCAGGAAACAAGGTGATTTCCGGGTCTTTTTTCCTCTTTTATAAGTGTTTTTATCCTTTCACCCAGCACATTAAACACAGTGATCGAAACCTGACTTATTTCAGGGATACTGTACTGAATCTCCGTCCTGGGATTAAACGGATTTGGATGATTCTGATGCAGCTTAAACTGATAAGGTATCCCTGATATATCACTTTGTTCATCAGCCATTGCGACTGCCTTCGCCACGGATCCGGATACCTGAACATAAATTGGTCCGTCCGGGTCATTTGTATTTACGGTAAGCAGGGCCTGATGGGTTTTTCCCGTACCGAACGGAAAGTAGGTAACCGCGGCGCGCCGGACAGTGCCGGGTAAAACGGTAAATGATTTTGGAAACACCCTGAAATGAAGCGGATCGCTGCTTGCAATATTTGACACTATAAGCGGATCAACACTGGTATTGACAACCAGGATTGCCTGCGCTCCAATGTTCCCCGTATTTAATTCTCCAAAAGCCAGACCTGCCGGCACGACAAGACCACCAACACGTGATGGAAGAAATCCCGATTCAACTACATGACTCGCAATGACATTTCCACTCTCACTCACAATATCTAACGTAACAGATTCTGAACCTGATACACTGACACGACCATATGTATTTCCAAAATCTGTCTGCGTACTCGTCTGTCCGCCTCTGTTGAAAATAAATACGCCGAACTGCTCCAGAAGAGCAACTATTCTGCTGTTGATTCTGTCAAGCGGTCCGGCCATGAGTTCGGGGATGATTGAATTGGCCCCGTCATCTATGCCTGATGTATGAGTATCGCCGCTTAGAAAAATTACATTTTCAATTTTGTTTGTAATAATGTGATTAAGCAGCCGTATGATACTTTCGGGATAACCGGCCCATTTATCGGCAAATTCACCGGCAATCTGAACGGGAGTAAACGACCCCTGCGGCGTAATGATTGGATTGAAACGCGGATCATTCTGCAACAGTAAGGCGAGTTCAATCCCACCCCTTAGCGCCGGATTAAAAGGAGTTCCCGTGGATATAAATTTCCAGTCCGCCGTTGAATTGCTCAATTCTCTAAGAAGCCAGGTCATTTGATCTTCACCTGCTAAAAACGGATTCCCGGATAAAATTCTATGATCCGGGGACGGATTATACAAAACGTATCCATCACCCAGAAAGTTATTGGGGGGCAGAGAGAAAAAGGACTCCAATGAAGGATCACGCTGGGATCGGTTATCCAGCATAAAGAAATCGGCGTTACCGCAGGTAAATTTATGCCAAATACCGCCATCAGGATTCGGAAGATGATAATTCGGAAACATTTCCATGTACCCTTTTATAGAATTGGCAATTCCCGGATAGGTATAATCACTGTTGTCATCAATCATGTCATGATCATCATAAGTGTAGTCGACAGGCATGACCTTCAGAAGTGCATCCATCGGAAAAGCCGGATCATACCTGGACCGGTAAGTTTCCTGAACACGGCCGTAGTCCAATGCAAAATAATTACCCGGAGTGCCTGATTCTATATCAGTCGTATCCGGATATCCCCAGTCTCCCTGATGTAACAGGAAAAGCGCGTTTTCCATGGCCATTTTTGGAAAAATCAACCCAATGCCCGAATTCGGATCGGGATCCGCCTGCTGACATGAACCTGTTAAGAATTTGAATTCTGCAGGACTTCCGGGAGGCGGAAAAGTTCTGAATGACCGGACAGCGGCATTCTCAACCGTTATGCCGTTAATCACAGGTCTGTAGTAATACTGTGTTGCCGCTGATAGATCTGCGACAGTTACTTTTCCAAAGAAATCGGTGGAAATATCCGCATAAGATGCCGTTGACAAAATGGAAGGAGAAAAAGAAAGATTCTTAGATAATTGTAACTGGATTACAGCAGCTTCGTCAACTCTTATTACGAATACCGCGGATTGTGACGTCACCCCGCCTACCACAGGGCCGTGAGTGACAGCCTGCGCTCTCAGCTGTCCCGCGCAGATCAGGACAATACCCGCCATTACCATGAAAGACTTTATCATAAATCCCCCCGATGAAAAAGATTAGTTACTTTCCTCCATGTATTCAATTTTCCTAAAATCAAAAAGATATCTTAATTTATTTGTAGCACGTGATGAGATGATGCGGATGGTATTGTCTTTGTGGTCAGAATACAGGTGCTGCTGTAACGATGCAGGTGGTGATCCGGAGTTACCTTAATATTTTATTTTCAGACGAGTCATTATCCGGCAATTGATATATACATCGAATCTCCCCCATTCGATAAATTGTCAATTTTTTTGTGAATAATGAATGATCAGGATACGGATGATTGGCCGGAGGCTTGATTCGCATAATTGTCAGTTCAGCGTCGCTAAAATCCGGCCGGACATGAATATAATAAATGAGTTCTCTTCGATAATCAAGAATTAAAAAATTTCAGGACGGAACAAGCAGAATTAATTAATTTTCTGAATGCCGCAAATAAAATCGGCGGGAATCCTCCAATCCCAATCCGGAAAATTGAATTTATTACTCGGGCGATTCCGGAATGATTATCCAGCCGATGATGTAAGTAAAAAGAACCGGAAATACAGCGGTGGCAAGGCCAATCAAAACAACCAACAAACGTATGATTGTTGAATCCAGTCCCAATACAGGTTCCAACCCTCCGCAAATTCCCGCTACTTTTCTGTCTTTTCTGGATCGATATAATTTTACCATTTTCATCCTAATTTTGTTTTTAATAATCTACGTTCATTTCCGGCTTATGTTTCGGACAGCATTTATTCATTAATTTATTTACATCCCATATACCTGCCCCGGTGTGAGTATATGGGGTCTTTTTGATAATTTCCAATACCGATACCCTGACAAATCTGAACATTTCCAAAGACATCCACTAAACCCCGGAAGGATTCTCCAGGTCTTCAAAAGGACAGCTTGTCAGATCGCTTGCCGGTCTTACCGGTAGACCATTTGTCAGCAAATCAGCCGCCCGGCCTTTGAATAACACTCTGCCCCCGGCCCGCAATACAGAAAAGAATGATCGCACCCAAAAATACAGTTGTAAGTAAGTATAATGTGAATACCTGTTATCATTTCCCACATTTGGCCGCTTAAGATCACATATGATCAGTAAAGCGGCGTCCGCCTCCTCTTCCGTTTTTTCGGCGGTCCTTGACGTTTATCCTGGCAGGATGAACACTGATGATGTTCCCCATCCAGTCCATTCCATCCAAACTTTCCATTGCCTTCTTTGCCTCAGACTCAACCGGCATTTCAACAATAATGTACGTTTCCATTTTTCCATTTACATCCTGCTCCTGGATTTCGATCGATTCAAGCCGGCCGAATGCCTGAAATGCTTCTTTTAGTTCTTTTGCTTCGACGGATTTTGACACATTTCCGATAAATATTTTCATACAAGCCTCCCTGCGTTAGAGATCCATATAAAAATCATCGGCCAAATTTTAATAATTTTCATTTATTTTTATCCGCCTGGTCAATTTTCCCGACAAGGAATTTATCTTTGCTTTGAGTCATTTGAATTTTTACGGCTATTTCCGTCCATTTCCGTCACTTAAAACTTAATATTATGTTGACTATTTCAGGGCGGTTTCCAATCCTGACCGGTGGTCCCCAGGTCCCGACTCCGGATGAAATATAAAAATGTGTGTTTTTGGATTTTTTATAACCATGACTTATTTCATACACCCTGGAAGTGATATAATTAAACGGCCACAATTGCCCATGATGTGTATGCCCGGAAACCTGTAAATCGATCCCATTATCGGCGGCTTCATTTAAATTAAACGGCTGATGATCAAGCAGAATCACCGGATACGTTTTATTCACATTCTCCAATAATTTCTCAAGGGAATAACGTTTTTTCCCTCTAATTCGATTAACCGAGATATCTTCTCTTCCCACTATATAAATGTCGCCATTAACCTGCGCCACGCTATCCCTTAACACATTGATTTTATGTGCTGAAAGGTATTGAAAAGCAGGCTCGACACCACCGATATATTCGTGATTTCCCGTAACGGCAAAAACACCATACCGCGCCCGAATGTTATTAAGCGCCTCACCCAAATTTTGTCTTATTACCGGGCCCATATCCTCATCAACAATATCTCCGGGCAGAAGAACAATATCAGGCTCAAGTTTATTAATTATGGCCACGATGTTATCTATCTCTGAACGACCGATCATAGTCCCGAGATGGATATCCGATGCTACAACAATATTTAATTTTTTTGTATTTTCAACCCGTTTATCAATGCCTATTTCAAGTGTTCTGATTCCGGGATTCGTAGCATTGATATGTCCTACCCAGGTTATGATTATTACAACCATGATTACAGACAACGCTGTTATTTGTTTGAATAAATTATAATTCTCATAGATATAACCGGGAAAAAATGGGATAAAATGATTTATCAGCCTTATCAGATCAATTAAAACCAGAATCAAAAACAAATAGAGCATCATCGCCAGCCAATAGGATCCCAAATGAATCATAAAATTGGCAACAACGGAAAAACCGTATTTTTCGAGAACCCTTCCGGCGATAAAGGATGCGGCGATAAACCAGAAAAAAATACTAAAATATATTTTAGCTGAAGAAAATTGCGACAGGGCTTCCCATCCTCTTACGAAGATATAAAAATTAACCGAACCATAGATAGCAAGAATAATTGTCAGAAATATTACAAATCCGCTGATTTTCATGTTTATCTCATTTTATGATATTAAAGGAACCGGATATTCTGTGAATTTTAATTCAAATCTAATAAAACCCGAATAAAAAAGTTAGATTCAATTTTTTTAGTTAATTCGACAGATTAAAGTTGGTTGATGGTCATGCAGGATAGATTGGATATGCGCCATGACATATTCGGCTGGTTATAGTCTTGTGGACAAGGTCATCAATTATAGCTGCGAATCAATACTATAAAGGTTTAGGAAACAGAAGGCTCTTCTGATGTCAAATCTGATACAAGTTTCAATAACTGACCCACAGAAACCGGCTTTGCGACTACACGCTGTATATTAAATTTTGAGGATTGCTCTTTTGAAATCATATCCCCCCATCCCGTCAGAGCGACAATGGGGATACTTTGATTATTTTCTCTCACGAATTTAATAAATCCCCAGCCATTCTCGCCGGGCAGCCCCAGGTCACAAATGACGAGATCATAATTTCCGTCACCCCAATTGGATTTACCCTCTTTAACCGTCTTCGACATTAGAAGTTCATACCCGTTATTTCCGAGAATATCTTTGTAAAGGTTTCTTATAATTTCCTCGTCCTCAACAATAAAAATCTGTTTATCCACCGTATTTTTGGAACTTCTTTTCTTTTGTTCAGTGTCTTTCCCCGAAACAGGTAATTTCATGCCCATTTTTGTCCCCCTTCACACTTCAATTTTCACGGCAATTATTCCGTTCTACAAAAAAAATACTCCATATTCATACTCTACACATGAGTCTTATTTTAAAATTATTCTAATTATGAGTAACGGGTAAAAAAAATTATCCAATACCGGCTTATCAATATACTGTTCAAAGAGATATCAGTGTTTCCTCATCCTATATTTTTCCGAGTATTTGTTTATGTTATGTCGCCACAAGGACTAAAATAAATGGCAGCTCAATGCTACTCCGCTGTATTTTATAATATCGAACCAAAGTTAAAATACATGAATAAAAATAATTTATTCTCAAGACAGAACTAAAATTCCCGTGAACCCGACGACCAAACATTATGAGCTCTTACCAGGGATGGATTTTGCCATCCCGCATAAAAAATTTTGAAGAGTCATTCAATTCTAAACGGTCGATGAGCTTGATCATATCATAAACGGAGTCTGAAGGATCAATCATGGCATTGGAGCCGCCCATATCTGTCCGCACCCATCCCGGATGAACAGTAACCGCAATGATTCCCAGCTGTCTGATATCATAAGCCAATGAACGTGTGAGCATATTGAGAGCCGCTTTGGAAGAACAGTAACTGTAATCACCACCGGTTGATTTATTTTGAAGCGAACCCATTTGCGAACTAATATTTATTATTTTTGGATCTCTGCCTTTTTTCAGCAGATTGATAAAACTCCGGGAGAAAAGAATCGGCGCTATAGAATTTATCCTGAACGCGGTCATCATTTTTGATTCATCCAGATTATCAAGGTCCTCATTTTTTATATAAATACCTGCATTGTTGATCAAAATATCCAGTCTGCCGGTCAACTTGCTTATGTCATTTTCGACATCATCAAATAAGTCCGTTCTCTCAAGATCCAGTTTAAATATCATCAACCGATCCGGGTATGCATCATTCAGCCTCCGCAATTCGATGGCAGAATCCGGATTTCTGCATCCGGCAAACACATAATCTCCGCGCGCCAGAAATTGCCTGACAAACTCGATCCCAATTCCCCTGTTTGATCCCGTCACCAGAATTTTCTTCATAAAAGTCCTTTTGATATCACATATTGTCTAAACAAACAATGTATTACTGCTATTCTTTACTCAGGGTAAGTCGAATCTTACCAGAAGTCTAAAGCCGTCTTTGTCCGCGGTTGTTGATATTCCGTCCACACCAAGATTCCCTATAACCCTTTTTATCCGGGGAAATATCCACTTACTGACCGCATAACTGCCAAAAACCGCTATTGTCCCTGCCGTTCCATCCCTCCAGGAAAAACCGTCTCCGCCTATAAAACCGGCGTCTTCCCATTTCAGATATCCATCTTTAATTTCCCAAAGCCAGACAAGAGAAGCGGTATAAATCAAGGCGGATTCTTTTGAAACCGTGTGATTCGATATTGCCCAGAACAAACCTCCCGATCCGGCAAAATGAATCCAATAGGAATCCCTGTTTTTAAAAAGATTTTTCAGAGTAAGCGGCGAATCATCCGCATTTCTCCAACCATCACCATCTTCACCGTTCGCGACGATAATCCCCATCGATATGAGAACGGTAGATGCGACGATAAATTTCGCCCCGTCATATTTACGGACAATTCTGAGAAAAATATCCAACCCCTCTGCCCCGAGATAGCCTTCCCAATATCCATGCCATTCTTTCCTGAATGTGAACGGGTTAAGCTGGATACCATCCATGGTGTCATATGAGATCAGCTGGTAACCTGCCGCCGCGATTACCAGGCTGCCTAGCCGGCCTTTAAGTGATAAAGGTTCGAGGCCAAAAACATTTGTAGTCAGTGACTTACTGTAAGCATTGGCAAACAATCCCATAGCCGCTCTGGCGCCGGGAGCGTTTTCATCCCTGCGGATTTCCGCCGCGTTGAGCATCGTATGAAACAGAATAACCATTAAAATAATACAACAAAATAATATTCTTCTCACCTCACATCCCCCGATTTTTGTGAAGATCATGTATGAATATCTGAAATTTTATTAAAACTCTTATTTACGTGTCTAACCAATCACAAATTTTATCAATGGCCGTCAGGCAATTCCGGCAATAAGTATCTAGAAACGCCTTATCAAGCGGTTTTCCCTCTGGAATCTGAGCAGCGGCGGTCAAAACACGCGCGCCGTCAAAATCAACATATGCAAGCCTTGCGGTCAGTTCTTCCGGTGGTCTTCCAAAAACACTCCCCGGTAATATCGCCACACCGGTTTCCTCAAGAAGACGTTCACAGAACTGTTCATTGTTATAAATTCCCTTCTGCTCAAGCTTCTCCCTGAAAGGGCTAAAATCCGGAAACAGATAAAAAGCGCCTTTAGGCTCTGACAAACTGACTCCGACCTTTCTTAATTTGGATAGCAGAACCGCGCTCAGAGATCTTAACACCCGTCTTGACTGCCACAGGTATCGCTCGATTTCCAGGCCGCCCTGAAACGCTCTGACTGCCGCGTATTGAATAGGGGCTGATGTGGATGTATATGTTTCACTGGCGACAACGGACATGGCTTCACGCAGCCAGGCCAATGATCTTGGGAAGGCGAATGTACCAAGGCGCCACCCACCGGCACCGCACCACTTACTAAGGCCTGAACTAATGATGGTGCCTTCCGGATAATACCGCGAGATGGAAACATGCTGTCCCAAGTGATGCAATTCACCGTAAATTTCGTCTGATAAGAGCAAGACACTGTATTTGCGGGCAATATGCGCGAGCGCTTTAAGTTCATCAATCCGATAGGTACATCCATGTGGATTGGCGGGATAATTCAGAATCATCAGTCTCGGTTTGTCCGGGTCCCTGCTGCATAATTTTTCAAACTCTTCCGGCATGATACGCCAGCAATCCTCCGCACGTGTGGGCACCCAGCTTATATGCCGCCCTACAATATGCGCCTGTGGCGCGTAAGAAACCCAGCTCGGCGTAGGAATAACAAGATCGCCATAATAAACCAGTTGAAGAATGAACATTAATTCCTTTGAACCCGGACCGATCATGATGTTGTCAGGAGTAAAATCGACACCCTGCGCGCGATGTAAGTACCCCGCGACCGCGCCTCTCAGTTCCCGTAAACCCATGACCGGCAAATAATCTTTTTGGTGAGTATTTGCTTTTAGTTCTTCCTGAACGACCTGCGGCACCGGAAAGGGTGATTGCCCCAGCCCCAGTTTAAAAATCTGATGACCTTCACGAATCATTTTATTGCTGATTTCATTAATTCGAAGTGTGGCGGATTGCTGCAATCCTCTTACATTTAGATTTAGGTTTACTCCCGGAGGATGATTTTTTCTTGACTGCATCCTGACTCCTACGTTAGATAATTTCAGACAATAACGCCCATATCATTTCACAATGAAATTAAGATAAATTCTGTATTCTGAACAACAAATACAACTATTTAAAAATAACGTTTAAAATATTAAATACCGGAAAAGGAAATGAATGTTATTATGGTTAAGATAATCTTTAACCTGCGAATTATTCGTTCATTTTAAAATCCGGCTTCCGGGAAGGAATAAAAATCTTGTGAACTATACCGGCTAAAATTAATTTATTTCTTTAAAGGCATATCAATTGAATCAAAGAAATATTATTTATAATTAAAAAGTTAGCATGTTCATAATCATTGAGAGAACGATTTTCCGAGATAGCCCGGCAGCCTGAAAAAGAAGACTGGTGAATCGGTAATAAATTTAATTTTGAATAAGAATTACTCAACC
>JBFXGD010000099.1:0-12583 GCA_050178385.1 Calditrichaceae bacterium | reverse complement strand
ACGGTACCGATTCGTATTATTGCCACGAGCTTTAGCTCGTGGATCATCGGGGAAATAACGGATTTGGCTGAGTCTTGGATTCGCGGGGTTAATCAATTGTCCCCGATCTAAAGATCGGGGCTATGAAATTCCGGTGAATGCTTCCTGGACGGTACCGATTCGTATTATTGCCACGAGTTTTAGTTCGTGGGGTATTGGGGAATTACCGGAGTTGGCTGAGTCTTGGATTCGCGCGCTTACTCAATTGTCCCCGATCTAAAGATCGGGGCTATGAATTTCCGGTGAGTGCTTCCTGGACGGTACCGATTCGTATTATTGCCACGAGCTTTAGCTCGTGGATCATCGGGACAACTTCCTGCGCGACAGAGATTTAATGGGAATCAAATCTAAACAAAAAAAGGGAAATCATAAGATTCCCCTCGTTAAAGCGGTCCGGACGAGACTTCCCGATACATCGGGACAACTTCCTGCGTCTATTTTTCAAGTAAAGATTCAATATAAATTCTGGATTTTTTTCTTTTGATTTCTCTTTCTCTTTTCGAAGCAAGTGATTTTGTTTCGAATTGTTCAGAGTAAACAAGAATCCAGGGAATTCCATTTTTTGTATATTTTCCCCATCCTAAATTATGACGTTCTAATCGCCATACAAGGTTGCTAGTCGATCCAACATAGTAGCGGTTAATGGATTCTGAATATAGAATATAGACGTACCAAATGAGATTGTTCATATAGTAAAAACATTTTAATCAGAAGATCAGTATGATGGAATTGAAAGGGTCCTAAACAAAAAAAAAGGGAAATCATAAGATTCCCCTCGTTAAAGCGGTCCGGACGAGACTTCCCGATACATCGGGACAACTTCCTGCGCGACAGAGATTTAATGGGAATCAAATCTAAACAAAAAAAGGGAAATCATAAGATTCCCCTCGTTAAAGCGGTCCGGACGAGACTCGAACTCGCAACTTCCTGCGTGACAGGCAGGTGCTCTAACCAATTGAACTACCGGACCAAAAATTTATTCTGAAACATTTTTAAAGAACGTTCATTTTAACTGAGTCATAAATATAAAGAAGATTTTTTACTCTGTCAACATCACAAAGTCATTTTATATGAGTTATATTAAAAATATTTTTTAATTATTCGGCAGGTGAGTTAAATTGTGTCTCTGATCATGATATGGATCATTGTAGAAAGGATATCACTTTTATAAAATTATATAAATAGAAATTTAGATTTCTGGCTCAAATTTTATATATTCAAACATGGCCCTTAATATTGTTTAATAGAAAAAGGATTTACGAAAATGCTTAATCGAAAGGAAAAGTTCTCCAGACTGATCCAGATCGGTATCGATGTTAACCATATTCGTGATCTTGATGTATTGCTGGAGAAAATTCTGAGTGAGGCGCGGGCTCTTGTATGCGCCGACGCCGGATCTATTTATATAAAAGAAGATGAGAATCTGAAGTTCAGCTATGCGCAGAACGATACGCTGCAAAAAAAGTTGCCGGCCGGTAAAAAATTAATTTACACCACTTTCTCGATGCCGATCAACAATAATTCAATCGCCGGATTTGTTGCCAATAACGGAGAGACACTTAATATTCCTGATGTTTACCAAATTTCATCCAATCTGCCCTTCTCTTTCGATAAGAGTTTCGATGAAAAAGTCGGGTATGAAACGCATTCCATGCTGGCAGAACCTCTTCAGAACACAAGAGGTCAGATCATTGGTGTCTTACAATTAATTAACGCCAAAAACGATTCCGCTGAAATTGAACCATTTGATGTGGAGGACGAACCGCTTATTCAGCATTTTGCAAACTATGCCGCAAATGCCATTGAAAGGGCTCAGCTTACACGGACAACGATTATGCGGATGATTAGTATGGCGGAACTGAGGGATCCCAAAGAGACAGGACCTCATGTAAACAGAGTGGCGGCATATTCGCTGGAATTGTTTGAAGCCTATGCAAAAAAGAAAAATATGCTAAAAGATGATGTTGACAGTCAACGAGATTCTTTACGCATGGCAGCCATGCTTCATGATGTCGGTAAAGTGGCTATTTCTGATCTGATTCTCAAAAAACCCGGCCGGTTCACCGACGATGAATATGAAATAATGAAACAGCACACCATCCTGGGGGCAAGGCTATTCAAAGACGCGCGATCAGAGTTTGATGAGATTTCGGCTGAGGTGGCATTAAATCACCACGAACGCTGGGACGGTTTGGGATATCCAGGCTTTATCGATGTTACAACCGGTGAGCCATTAACCGGTTATGGCGACGTTACAGGAAATGTGAGAGGAAAACGGGGAGAGGAAATTCCGCTTTTTGGCAGGATTGTCGCCCTGGCGGATGTTTATGATGCCTTGTCGTCAAAGCGTGTATATAAAGAAGCCTGGAATGAAGAACAGGTACTTGAAGTATTCAGAGCGGAGAGCGGTAAGCAATTTGATCCGGAATTGGTTGAAGTGTTTTTTGAAATTCTTGATGTGATCCACTCAATTCAACAACGATATCCGGATCATGCTGAATAGATTATATAAATTCTATGACTTTTCCCCGGTTTAAGACCAAAAATGATCAGGCCGGGCGATTTTTGTAAGGTTTGTTATATCTGCATTCATTTTCACGTGTTTTATTTGTAAATTTTTTTTATTTTCATCTCTTGTCTATCTATTCTATCCGGAGATTTTTATGTTTGAATTAATATATTTTGGATCAGGATTTCTGGCTGGCGCGGTTCTGATCTGGCTAATCATGCAAAGACAGCAAAAGCACACGCAAAAACTGACTGAAGAGCTATTAAGGCGAACGCAGGAAGAGAAGACGCGTGAGCTTGAAAGTCTGATCGGTCACGTAAAAGACGCGTTTGGTTCATTATCCATGGAAGCTTTGAGCAAAACGACGGGTGAATTTCTGAAACTGGCAAACGAAAAATTCAGCGAACAATCTAAAAACAGTCAGCAAAATCTTGATTCGAAAAAAGCGCTTATCGATCAGACTCTGGTGCGGATGAAGGAAGATCTGAATAAAGCTACCGAGCAAATAGAAAAAATTGAAAAAGAACGGAAGCAAAGTTTTGGCGCCATAGAACAACAGCTGAAAAATTCTCAGGAACAGACGCTCCGTCTGCAGCAGGCCACAAATCAGCTCAATACCGCGCTTTCCCATTCCCAGGCCAGGGGCCAGTGGGGTGAACGAATGGCGGAAGATGTATTAAGAATGGCCGGCTTTATAGAAGGCATAAACTATCTGAAGCAAAAATCCATTAGCCAGGGCACCACTCGTCCCGATTTTACCTTTCTTTTGCCGCATAATTTAAAGGTCAATATGGATGTTAAATTTCCGCTGAACAATTACCTGTCCTATCTGGATGCCGAGTCTGAGCAGGATAAAAATCAGTTTAAAATTCAGTTTCTTAAGGATGTCCGGCAGCGGGTCAAAGAAGTGACCACTAAGGATTATATCAATTCCGCGGATAACACGGTGGATTATGTAATCGTTTTTATCCCGAATGAACAGGTCTATGCGTTCATTAACGAAAATGATAGAACCATTTTGGATGAGGCTCTTAAAAACAAGGTGATTTTAAGTTCCCCGATCACTCTGTACGCGGTACTGGCAGTGATCCGTCAGGCGGTGGATAATTTTAATCTTGAAAAAACTGCGGCGCAGATCCTTTCTTTATTGTCTGAATTCAATAAACAATGGGATAATTTCAAAAACGGGATGGATAAAATGGGGAAAAAGCTGGATGATGCTCAGAGGGAGTATCAGTCTCTCATCTCAACAAGAACAACAAAGCTTGAGCGCCCTCTGCAAAAAATTGAAAATATCCGCAGTATTTCAGAGTTAGCGCTCCCGGAACAAAAAAAAACGAATGATGGTGAACAGGAAACAATTTTATAAACATAAAGAAGAATCGATATGGAGTTATATCATAAAGAAAGATCGGAGACAAGACGATTTTTTAATCGTATTTCATTCATTTTCCCGATAATAGAGAAAAATCTTTTTCCGGAATATCGGAAAACACTTGTGGACTTTGATCTGAATCCGCGGTTTACAGTGTTGGATCTGGCAACGGGTACAGGAATTCTCGCGGGTGCTTTCGCGGAACGCGGGCATCGCGTAAGGGGATTTGATTTTGCGGAGAATCTTCTGAAACGCGGCAAACTTAATTTTCCGCAGGTAAATTTTGAAAAATTTGATCTTTATAATTTGAACGAATTGAGCGATTCATCTTATGATATCGTATCTACAGGTTATTTTCTCCATGGTCTGTCGGCAGATTTCAGGAAACAGATTTTAAAAGATGCGGCTCGTATTGCGGGGAAATATGTGGTTGTGTTTGATTATTGCTGCAAGGGCAACTGGTTTGTTCGATTGATTGAGTGGATAGAAGGACCAAATTATCCCGGTTTTATAGCGGAGTCACGGGCAAAAGAATTTAGCGACGCGGGATTAAATGTTGAACGTGAACTGCGCACATCTGATTTTGGCAGTGCCTGGTTATGCAGGAAAGTCTGATTAATTGAATATATAAGCTTCTGTTTAAACAAGTATTATTGGTATTTATTAACCGTATAAACTTCTATGACGTCTGATGAGATTGTTAAGATCTACGTTAGCAAAAATCTTCTGATTAAAGCATTGACGGAATCGAAACATTACGGGGCGGTTTCACTGCCCTGGACGATTAACCGTATGCAGTATGATTTAACACGGCGTGGATTTGAAAAAAGGCTGCGGAATATTGTTCTTGGAAAACTTCCGGAGATTTTTATCAGGGAAGCGTTCCACAGGTTAAATATACCAGCTGATTTTAACAAAGGAAGCACTCCTTATTGGCAAAGTGATCTTTTTGATTTGATGATTTGTATTAACGGCGAATCGGAAGAATGGGATATAAAAAGTCTTAACATGGACCTGGAAAAAGTAAAAACCGATGAGATCGTTGATTTGCCCGTTTTAGTCCCAAATAATTATGATATGGATCAGTGGGCAAAAAGAGGAAAATGTGCATATAGCATGAGCCGGAGAAAAAGATATCTTTTTACCTTTTTAAATTCATTCGGATTGAATGTCCCTCTCTCACAGGAACAATTTCAAAATTTCCAAAAAATAGTTGCCAACAAAGCGTATTATGAAAATCAAAAGGACTATATTCTGCGTATGATAGGTCCGATTGAAGTAACGATGGATAAAAATGAGACTTATATGCTGATTACAGGTTGCGCCGGACCGGAGGAATGGCAATTTTTCGACGATATCCCTCCGGGAAGCAAATTTTTGAACGGATTGTTCGCCACGAGGATTAAAAATAAAGGCTGCGCGGTTCGGGATCTACCCGCCGCGAGAAATCTTCTCCGGTTTGATAAAAAGATTTTTGTCTTATAAAAATAATCTCAGGCAGCAGTTGCGTTTATAGATAGGATGGCCGGATCGGGTATAAATAAAATAACCGACTTATCCGGTCTTCTGAAAAGTCAGGCAGTATTGATGGAATGTATTGCTGACCCAGGCATTTCCATAGCCGTACGGAGCAATCCGGATATCATCCTGCAGCCAGAAACTAAGATCGCATAATTCCATTTTCGGCGCCAGTTTTTCCGCCAGGTCCCAGGCAAAAGTATAAATCGTCCCCTTCTTCTTGATATTTTTCACAATAATAGTCATGTGACCGCCGGGTTTCAGACGGGAGATGACCTTATCATAAATACGAATTAATTTTGCCAGAAATATATCATATTCCGCGCAGTTCCCAAGATCAGTGTCAAGGTCGGAGTAGTTGGTCAGCAGATCCCGGTCACGACGTTTTTGCTGAGTCTCAGCGCCTTTCATGTTCAGCATATCCCAGTATGGTGGAGAAGTAATAATATAATCAAACTCTGGTGGAAATTCGGCGTTTCTGTCGAAATAGTACGCGTCTCCATGCTCGATAAAAAAAAGATGATTTCCATCTGTTGATGAAATACTATTGTTTTTGGAAAACTGCCGCAGTCTATCGACAGCGATCCGATAAAAATGGTCTGTTATTTCACAGCCATAGGCGAGACGGCCACTTTCAAGAGAGGCCATCTGTGTGCTTCCCGTGCCTGACATGGGATCGAATACCGATTCACCCGGTTTTGTATATTTCTCTATATACCGGCTGATCAAAACTTCGGGGAATTTTGCGGGATGCAGTT
This sequence comes from Calditrichaceae bacterium, assembly GCA_050178385.1. Classification (GTDB taxonomy): domain Bacteria; phylum Calditrichota; class Calditrichia; order Calditrichales; family JBFXGD01; genus JBFXGD01. The sequence goes on along the minus strand of JBFXGD010000099.1, from coordinate 6,384 downwards.
TTACTTTCTCGTGACGTGGCGGCGGTTTTAGAATAAACCATGACGGTATAACGGATTTGGTAAAATTCCGCCCGGGGTGATATTTTATGGCGGTTGATGTTTTCGGAACGGTTAGAGTCTGTCTGAAATTTAAGGCATACAAAACTTCAGAACCGGTGACCGGAAAATTTTTATCACCGGAATCCGATCCGTTTATGCATCCCAATTTTTCATCTTTCATTTCAAAATAAGCGGTAACTAATTTACCCATGTGCCATGCGGCCGGATAAAAATTACTACCGGATTGATGATTTCGTACAAAAATGGTGATGTATCGTCTATCTTCGAGATATTGAAACATTTGTTTGAGAATCGGGGTCAGTGTGTTTACAAAAAAAATATTTACGCCTTGTTCAGATTCCAGTGTTTCATTTTGCAAATTTATGATGGCGTAGGATATTTTTTCATTCAATGCGTTTTTAGTAATATCAGTGATTCTTCGCCCGGTCAAGCGCTGAAGGTCGATGGATTCATAGTCAACACCATAAACAGCGACTGCCGAAGAAGTCTCATCGGGATTATACTCTTTTGTAAAAAACCGGATAAAATCAAGTAGAGATGAGTCGTCATTAATATACCACGACTTGAGAAATTTCATATATGATTTTGAATCGAGATCGTTCAAACGGTTTTTCATTTTGAAGTATGATTTCTTTTGCTTTAGCGGTTTTAGAATTTGATATTCAACTCAGGATACCGGACAGTTCTAGTCACCGGTTTCTATATAAATGTATCCATCCAGTTCTTTAACAGGATAAGTTTTTAATTTTAGTTTATCATTGTTTATAAAAGCTCCCGTATCCAGGCTGAACGACCATCCATGATGAGGACAGACGGCATGACCGTCTTTTGCGAAACCATCACTGATCGGAGCGCCCTGATGAAGACAAAAATTCCGCAAAGCGTATACGGTTCCATGATGGCGGAACAAGGCGATTTTTTTTGCATTTATGACTATCGCCTTGCCGAATCGCTCCTTAACTTCATTGCTCCTGGCCGCTTTGATAAATGACATTACAGCGCCACTTCTTCTTTTAATCTGTAGCCTTTGTCGGTCAGTTCAACCGTGCCCGCTGCGCGGAACGGGTCATGCTCAAATACAAGGATCCAGTTACCTTCAACTGCCTTAGGAAGAATGCGTTTCTTTTCGGCTAATGTTGCCAGTGGGTTATTGTCATATCCCATTATATAGGGAAGCGGGATGTGTGAAGCGGTCGGGATCAGATCGGCGCAATAAAGCAGCGTCTTATTACCGTCCGAAATCTTTGGAAGTTGCATCCCATGCGTATGGCCGAATACGACGAGCAGTTCTATTCCGGGGAATAATTCCATGGGTCCCGAAAGTTCCCGCAGTTTACCCGCATCCAGGATGGGCTGATAATTTTCAGGCATATAGCTGGCGCGGTCTTTTTCAGATGGATTATTTGCCCAGCTCCATTGTTCTCCCTGTACGTAAAAGGTCGCGTTTGGAAAAGTCAATTGAAGTTTTCCGTCCTGATCAAAATAAGTGGCGCCTCCAATATGATCAAAATGGAGGTGGGTCACAATGACATCGGTTATGTCTTCGGCTGATAACCCATTTTGAGCAAGTCCCTTATGCAGTTCGTGTACTGATTGATCGACGCCATAAATTTTGGAGAGTTTGTCATTCATTTTTGTACCGACCCCGGCATCCACCAGAATAGTCCTGTCATTACCTTTGATCACAAGTGTCCGTAAAGCTAACCGGATTCTGTTATACTCGTCCGCCGGATTGGTTTTGTCCCAAAGTGTTTTTGGGATAATTCCGAACATCGCGCCGCCATCAAGACTTGCGTATCCAGTTTCTATTGTAAAAATTTCATAATCGCCGATACGAATCATTTTTTCCTCTTTCTTTATGACCGCGCCCTTGTCAGATATTTAAATAATTATCCAGCCAGTGTTCGGTTAAATCACAAACCGTCTCATAGGCGGGGGTAAGCGTGACAATCGGATGCCTGATATCAAATGTATGACCGGTATTTTCGAGCAGTTCCAGCCTTTTTACATCGGTATCACAGCTCTGGTAAAGCTCCTCACTCTCGGCAGGGGGCACGGAAGTGTCTTCGAGCCCATGAATAAATAATACCGGGATTTCTAATTTTTCAGCTGCCTTAATAAGATCAAACCGGGATTTATTTTTTTTCAGGTCATCCCAGAATGATTTGTTAATCGGCATCAATTGTTTTGTACGGCTGTTTTCGATGTTTAGAACGCCATTTTCTTCCCATTCCCTGATCTGTTCATCCGAATAACGGAAAACATTGGAAATCGTTGACCATGTAATAAGAGCTTGAATGTCTTCACTCATTTCTTTCGCCGTCAACAAGGCAATGGCGCCGCCCCTGCTGTGGCCGATCAGGCCGAGCCTTTCAGGATCGATAATTTTAGATCCAATTTCACCACTTTTTATCGCTTCTATGATACTTTTAAGATCATTTAACTCATGCGAATAAGTGTTATCGGCAAATTTGTCAAGTTCAGTGAATTGACTGGGGTCAAGTCCGATTCCGTTTCTGGAAAAGTTAAAAGTTAAAGTGACATATCCACTTGACGCCAGGCGTCTGGCGATATCCGGGAAAAATCCCCAATCTTTAAACCCTTTAAATCCGTGGACAATTATAACCGTCGGTGCAGTGCGCGCGTCTTCACGATATTGAATATCAATATGGATGTCTTCATTATCATGGTTCTTTAGCGTATAGCTTTTGCGAATCATTTCCTTCCTCTTAACTATTTAACCAGGTGAATTCCTAAGTACTTATATTTGATTTGTTTAGTTTCATATATAAAAAAATTATATTCTATAAATGCAACTTTACCGCGAATTTTACCGCATTTTGTACAATATGAAAATTTCTCGGATATTTCAAAGCTCTTGCCATTCTTCTCGCGGAGTTTAGAAAAATCAGACCGTCCGCGTCATTATCCGCACCGTCATTACAAATTGAGTCAACAATTGGTTTGAATAATTTGTTTTCATTCTCACCGGCTTTGTTCAAACCTGCAAACTGAGCTGTTGCCGATGCCTCATCCTTGTCGGCGATTGCTTTTCTGATGCCTTCAATGCTGCCGCTTATGGTGTCTATGCTCTGGTTCTCCGGCGCCGGGAATTCATTAAAAGAACGGGCGATATAAGCGGCCAGATTCCCCCAGATTATCTGATATTTTGCCGAGGCGTATCTGTAGACCTGGCGGGCATGGGTCAGATAAACCGCATTTTCACCCTTTTTACCCGGATTTATCGAAATACGAAGAAAATAATCGGGATAATTGATCTTATCCGCCTGGACAGGTTCGATCCATTCTCCTGAAGTGTCATTCCTCAAATCGACCAGATAGCGGATTACATTAAAAACAAGATCTTCGCTGCTCTCCCATTCCAGAAATTCCAGCCCTTTGCTTGTGGCGTTGGCCAATATCAGAGCCTGATGCCCGGATTCTGAATAATATCCGGAAGCAATCTCAATCAGATTTTCATTGAAATATTTTTTTGAATCTATCGCGTATAATATATTACGGGCGGTCCGGATGGCATCGTCATAATTGCCCTCATAAATAGCGAGAGCCAGGTCTTTGACGACAACCGCCTGTGGGAATTCGCCATCTTTGAAACGCATTTTACTGATATCATTTTCCTTGTAATCAAAAGAGCAAAAGTAGCGGATGGCTTTTTTAAGCACCGGTGTCGGATCCTCGTCCTTAAATACAGTCTTGACCAGATCGATTACAGCGTCGGCGTAAATGACTCCCTGTGGAGTGATTGACTGATCGTCGATCATCCTTGCGCCTAAGATATAGAACGAAGCGAGAATCCGATTGATGGAGTCAGGATCATCGATGCCGTTTCTGACAATTGAATCGGCGGATTCAATATCATTTTCGATAACGGCTTTGATAAGGTCTTCATTATATTTCTTTGGGATAATCTTTAGATTTAATAAGTCCATCTAATTTGTTCTTTCTATATTCATGGTAATTATTGTTCTATTGTGTTGTGTTTAGCTTATGGCGCGAAATGAATAAATGATCCTGCCATTTGATTTTAGGATAATTGACGCCCGGAAATTCGGATTGACCATTTTCTATGTTTTGTAAAGCGGTTTGCAGGTAGGGATCCGTCTGCTCAAGAATATCAGTCAGCATAACGCCCTGATAGATCCGGCCGAATGGCTCAAGTTTTTTTCGCGCTTTTCGCAGCTGGCTTTGCGCGCCGCGGAAGTTAGAATTGCCAAAATGATAAAATCCCACAGCTATATGCAGGAGACCCTGATAAAAGAAGCGTTCTTTCCCCTTTACATCAAACCAGATATCTTCCAGCGTGTCGTGGCATTCAAAAAAATGGGCACAATTAAATTGTTCCACAGCAGCAGTGAAGCGATTTTTTATAGAATCAGGATACATTTTCTCTATAATCGGGTGACAAATTCAGCCAGTTTGCTAAGCGCCGGTTCATTAATGCCGGGAATAGGAGGCATATTGCCGCGCCCGGAAAGAATAACCGTTTTAATTTGATCGACGCTAAGCCGGTTTTTCTGTAAAGTTGGATTGGAACCTCTGCCTTCACCAAAAGATCCATGACAGGTGGCACAATTTTTTGCGTATAATGCCATAGCTTCATCAAAGTCATGATTATGATTCTGTTGATTGGCGGCAACATTGTTCTGATTTACTTTGATGATTTGTTTAAATGGATCGGTTTTGATCTGATAGACAACAACAAGTATTAATGCTAAAAACAGAAGTACTGAAAAAAACAAAACCGGTCTTTTGTTCATTAATCCTCCGAACGGGAATTCATTATTCATTCAAATGGTTATTGATACAAAGTTCACACAAAATTTCTTTCTGTGTACTTATTATTTTGTATAAATGATTTTCCGGGATTGAATATTCCGGACAGTATTCAATTAACCATAAACCAAAATTAATAAAAAGCGTGTAAAAAATAAACCTTTTTTGGCCATTTTCCAATATCGAATTGCATTTTATGATGAGAATTACTGATTTGAACAAGAAATTAGTGAATAATATGAAGAAAATAGTAATCAGTTTGCCAAAACTGAAAAAAGAAATCAAAACCGCGGGTGATGTAACTCTGCTGCGATTGTTAAGAGATCATGATATTCCTGTCGCTAATTCCTGCAGCGGTGAGGCGATTTGCGGCTGGTGTAAAGTGAAGATAGTTGATGGAATAAAAGAACTGCATCCGCCAACAACGGACGAAAACATATTCAGCGCAAAAAAAGGCCTTAAGGCGCATGAACGCCTGGCCTGTCAGATTTGGGTTGAAACGGATTTAACGATAGACACGGATTACTGGTAGCCGACCAACTTTTAAAAATTCATCCTACTGGCTGTTCAGGCCATATACTCATGTGAATACTAAGCTATATTTCAGCCGGAATATTTTGATCATCCAAGCGATTTAATGTCATTTAGCAATTCCGTGTGGTGCTCTTTAACGCTTACCTTTGGATAAACTTTGGCGATAACGCCATCAGGATTGATCAGATAGGTGGAGCGTACAATTCCCAGGTATTCTCTACCGTATAATTTCTTCATTTGCCAGGTCCCGTATGTCTCGCAGACATTCCCTTCTTCATCGCTAAGTAGGTGAAAGTCGAGGTCATGTTTGTCGGCAAATTTATTATGTCTCTCAACGGAGTCCTTGCTGACACCCAGAATAACCGCGTCAAGACTCTTAAAGTCCGGCAGAGATTCCTGGAAGTTGCAGGCTTCGGTGGTGCATCCCGGTGTCATATCTTTTGGGTAGAAATAAAGTATGACCCATTTCCCGCGATATGAAGGAAGAGAAATGTTTTTGCCTTCCTGATTTGGCAATGTAAACTCGGGTGCTTTTTTCCCCACATCAATCATAATTTATCCTCCGGAATTTTATAAAGTAAATGTAATCGTAAATAGAATTTGCTGCATTCACCTGTCATCCGCAATAAAAATCTTAAAAGTATGTAACGGCCATTCGCGTGATAAGTTCGACGAATAATTTGAATATTACTAAGAATTCGGGACAGACAGATTTTACTAACAAATATTTATCCTGCATGAAGAGAGAAACTTTAAAAAAATACCGGAGATTGATGTAAATTCGGTTAAATAATTAAAAAAATGCTTGATCTATAATTTTTAGTAACTATATTTCTTATTACTAATGTAGTAGTAACTCAATTTAGTGTTACTAACATTTTGATGTAGCTGAAATACTTTGCTCTGATTCAGAGCTGTCAAATGCTGTCCGAAAAAATACGGTGATTTATGTCAAGGTTAAAAAATGTTGTAAAGTACTTTATTATTTCATTAGTG
>JBFXGD010000098.1:0-12952 GCA_050178385.1 Calditrichaceae bacterium | reverse complement strand
CGGTCATTTTTGTTTTGCCAAGAATTGTATCGCCCAGTTCCTTTAACTGCTCCATCTGAACGCCGGGTATTTCCCGGATAATGACGGACATACCGTTTATTTTTTCGGATTCATTAATGAGATTGTCCACATTGGCAAGCATTCTCGCGCTAGATTCTTTTGCCAATTCTTTCTCTATTGCCTTTCGCTGTTCAATCAATCCGGCGACCTTTTCAGGAAGCTCCTCATCTTTGGTGTTTAATAAAATATTCAGCTGTTGCATATTTGAACGGAGCTTTTGAACATATTCTACGGCTTTTTCACCTGTTATGGCTTCAATCCGGCGCACACCTGAGGCGATTCCGCCCTCGCTGGTAATGATAAAGGTTCCGATCTCACCGGTACTGCGGACATGAGTGCCTCCGCATAATTCCAGGCTAAAATCACTAATTTTCACTGTCCGGACGATATCGCCGTATTTTTCGCCAAACAAGGCCATAGCCCCTTTTTTCTGGGCATCAGTATATTTTTCCTGTGCGATTTCAAGGGTTGTGTCTTCCTGAATCTTACCGTTCACTATTCTTTCAATTTCCAGTAATTGTTTTTGTTCTATTTTTTCAAAATGAGTAAAATCGAATCTAAGTCTGTCAGGGTCAACAAGGGATCCTGCCTGATGTACATGGTTGCCGAGCACACTTCTCAGAGCGGCGTGCATCAGATGAGTCGCGGTATGATTTTTTATCGTTTTTCGTCTGTCGGATGAAGTGACTTCCGCCACCACCTTATCGGATTCCGGTTTAAAATTCTTTAATGGCTGACAAAAATGTACAATATGGTCTCCGTCCTTTTGGGTATCAAGCACTTTGAGTTCAAATCCTTCGCCGGAGATATGCCCCTTATCACCAACCTGTCCGCCGGACTCGGCGTAAAAAGGCGTTTCCCGAAGGATCAGGCGGATTTCTTTTTCACCGGTATGATATCTCATGATTCGTGTTTCAATCGCCAGATCGGTATACCCGTAGAATTTGGAATCCATTCCTTCATTCAATACCATCCAGTCATCATCGGAGATATCATCCGCTCCAAATTTTGCCGCGGCGCGCGCACGTTCACGTTGTGCTTCCATTTCCTGCTCAAATCCCTGCATATCCAGGCTTAAATTATCTTCATCGGCCAGAACCCTTGTCAAATCAACAGGGAAGCCATAGGTGTCATATAATTTGAAAATTTCAGTTCCGGGTATGATAATTTCTTTTTTGTTCCGCAGATCATCTTTTATCCGGTCAAAAATCTCCAGACCGCGGTCAAGTGTTCTGTTAAAATGCTCTTCTTCCGCTTTTATGACGGATGCCACGTGTTTGGAACGTTCTTTGATTTCGGGAAACGCGTCACCCATAATCTTTACAACTGTCGGAACCAGTTTATATATGAACGGATCACGCATATTCAGCTTTCTGCCGTACCTCGCCGCCCGTCTGAGAATACGACGCATTACATAACCGCGACCTTCATTGGAAGGCAATCCGCCGTCAGTGATGGAAAAGGTCAGCATTCTCACATGATCGGCAATAACACGGAAAGCCATCTTTTCCGATGAATCTTCATATTTAGTGTCTACCAGCTCACCAATATGTTTCAGGAGCGGCGTAAACAGATCAGTGTCATAATTGGATTTCTTGTTCTGAAGAACGGAGACAATCCGTTCAAACCCCATGCCGGTGTCCACATGTCTTTTGGGAAGCGGATGAAGATCGCCTTTTTCATCCCGGTTGTACTGTATGAATACCAGATTCCAAAGTTCGATATACCTCCCGCAATCCCCGTTAACACCGCAAGTGTGATCCTCCCCTTTTTTATCGCATTGATCCGGTCCGAGATCGATATGAATCTCTGAGCAGGGACCGCATGGCCCTGTATTACCCATTTCCCAGAAATTATCTTTTTCTCCAAATCTGAGAACGCGATTTTCAGCGATATCAGTGTGTTCTTTCCAAATGTTTTCAGCCTCGTCATCTGATTTATATACAGTGGCGTACAGCTGATCCTTTGGCAGTTTCCAGACATCCGTCATAAGTTCCCAGGCCCATTCGATTGCCTCCTTCTTGTAGTAATCACCGAATGACCAGTTGCCCAGCATTTCAAAAAACGTATGATGATATGTGTCATGCCCGACTTCTTCAAGATCGTTGTGCTTGCCGCTTACGCGGATACATTTTTGCGAATTGACCGCGCGGGTATAATCTCTTTTGCCTTTGTCAAGAAAGACATCTTTAAACTGATTCATACCGGCGTTGGTGAACAATAGGGTAGGATCATCCTGAGGCACTACCGGCGCGCTTGGTACAAAGGTATGAAGTTTATCAGCGAAATAGTCAATAAACTGTTGCCTGATTTCCTTGGAAGTCATATATTTCCTCTTTTATTTCTGCTGTTGAAGCCTTAAATTCCTAAATCTATCATTAAAGGCTTCAAATATAAGGTAATTCCTATTTTGCTTAAAGAAAAAAGTGTGAAAAAATATCATTTATTGTCTAAAACAGGATCATTAGGCCTACTTATTTCAATATTGAGTAATGAAATTAAGAAAACCTGCTGTTCGTTGTCTAATATACCGGACAATTAATTTTGAATTCATCACATTAAACTCAGGTTAAAAAATTGAAACAAATTCTTTATATTGATGATGATGCACATTCAGGCATACTCCTGAAAATATATCTGGAAAAGGCCGGTTTCAGCGTTTTGGTCTGCAGAGATACCCGTAAAGCCAGAAATATATTAGCAGGGAACAAGATCGATTGTATTATCACGGATGTTGGCTTGCCGGGTGAATCCGGTCTTGGATTTTATGAATGGCTGCAAAAATCGGATTTCAAATCCATACCCATTCTGATCGTTTCGGCGCATGCCATTGGTTTTGATCACATTCTTGTTGAGCATAAAGATATTTTTCTTGAAAAACCCATTCTTTTTCCTCTGTTGATTGACCGCCTGAACAAAATCTTCGGAAAAAAGAAAGACTAACAACCATCCTGTTCATCTGTCGAATCAGGTAGCGGAAGGTGTTGTAATGCATGTCCGATTGCCTGCCAGGTGAATCCTTTTTGCTGGAGAAAACGAATTGTTTTCTGTTTGACCTTTTGATGATCGGGATCAGAATATTTTGCCGATTTTTTTTCCATCACAGCTAAAGCGTTTTCAAACTCAAGTTCATCGGTGTAAAGGTGATTAACAATTTCATCCACGTCTGCGGCAGAAGCGCCTTTTTCAATCAATTTTTTTTTAATCAGTAACGGTCCGGATTTTTTGTTGTTTACCTCATCCTTAAAAAACAGACGTATAAATTCATCATCATTGATATAGTTTTTATCCATCAGAATTTTTAACACTTTTTCAATCACCGGTTTTGTGTAGGATTTTTGAAGCAGTTTTCGTCTGAGTTCCGATTGGAGATGAGGACGGCGGCTCAGGTATCTGTATGCCTGCTGCAGTCCTCTTGTCACCAGGTCATGATTTAATATTTTTTCTAAATCGCCGTCCCGGTAAGATTTATCCTTGCTGATGCCAAAATGAACCAGGGTGTCCTCGGTTATCTCAAAGAGAAAAATATCATCGGAATAGAGACTATAAACGCGATTGTTCTTTCCGTTAACTTCAATTTTTGTGATGCGAATGATTATGCCCTCGGTTTTCAAACAAAAAAACCCTGCATCATTCGATTAAAATACAGGGTTTGGTCAAATATTTTGTTAATTTTCTCTAAGAATTTGAATCATCATCGCCGGATGGCGCGCCGAATCCAAGTTTTTCGCGGACTTGTTCCGCGACTTCTTCAAGAATCTCTTTGTTTTCCTTGAGGAAACGCTTTGCATTTTCCCGCCCTTGTCCCAGACGTGTCTCTTTATAAGAAAACCATGTCCCGGATTTTTGGACGATCTGATGATTTACACCCTGGTCAAGAATATCTCCCTCTTTGGATATCCCTTCAGAATACATGATATCAAACTCGGCTTCACGGAAAGGAGGAGCAAGTTTGTTTTTTACAACTTTTACCTTAGTCCTGTTTCCAATCATTTCATTAGCTTCTTTAATTGTCGCGATCCGCCTGATATCTAAACGGATAGATGTATAAAATTTAAGAGCCCTGCCACCGGTAGTCGTTTCGGGATTACCGAACATGACGCCAATTTTTTCTCGTATCTGATTGATAAAAATTACGCAGGAGTTTGATTTACTTACGGTACCCGTGAGTTTTCTTAATGCCTGCGACATTAATCTGGCTTGTAATCCCATGTGTGAATCGCCCATTTCTCCTTCGATTTCAGCCTTTGGGACAAGCGCCGCGACAGAATCAACTACAACGATATCCAGCGCTCCGCTTCTCACAAGCGTTTCGACAATTTCCAGGGCCTGTTCACCGTTATCCGGCTGACTGACTAGTAAATTGATGGTATCGACTCCGAGTTTTTTTGCATAGGTAGGGTCCAGCGCGTGCTCGGCATCAACAAATGCGGCGAGGCCGCCCATTTTCTGAGCTTCCGCGATTATATGTAATGCCAGCGTTGTTTTGCCCGATGATTCCGGACCATAAATTTCTGAAATACGTCCTCTGGGCATACCGCCGACACCCAGTGCGGCATCTAAAGAAATAGAACCGGTGGGTATCACATCCACGTTCACTTTCGCGCGGTCTCCCAAACGCATGATTGATCCTTTACCGAATTGCCTCTCAATCTGTGTGAGGGCAATATCTGCAGCTTTCATCTTATCTTGATTGATTTCCATCAGTTCTCCGGATTTTGATATAAAATATAAAGTAATATAATAAATTTATTCTTGCAAAGTATATTTTTGCATGGGCCGGTATTCGGCTCCGGTCGGTTTCAAATGACTCCTTATCAGTACAAAATCTGTGACTCTAAAGTCATAGTTTTTAAACGGATTTAGATCCAGATACTCCCAGATAGCAACAGGATCGATTTTTTCTTTTATGCGTCCTAATGTAAGATGCGGAGAAAATGCTCTTTGTTCTTTTTCAAAACCAATTAGTGACATCCGATTATCAATTCCCTGATGCAGAGAAAGAAGGGACTCCTGCGGAACTCCGGTCAGTCCAAGCCAGATAATCCGCGGGGTTTTGCGATTGGGAAACGAACCAAAGTTTGTGATTTTCATGTTAAAAGGTGAAAATAATTTTTCAGTTTCAAAAAGATTTAAAACAACCTGATTCACATTATCCGGCTGAAGATTCCCTAAAAATTTCAGCGTCAGGTGCATTGACTCGCTTCGGACCCAATTTACGTTGGGAGCGATACGCTTTAATTCTTTTAAATAAACATCGATAAGCGATTTCAGCCCTGAGGGCAGTTCGATCGCAATAAATGAACGAATCAGATCAGTCATAATAATATTCCGTTTAAAGGTCTCATATCTTCTGCGGGAGGATTGAATACTTATTTGAAAAATAGTAAATATTTGTTACGCTATATAAAAAATAAAAAAAAATTACCTTATTGCAACAAAAAAAGTTTTAAGATCTGAATCATTTCTCTCTAGAATGAATATTATTATATACCAAACGGATCAAAACCGTTTGTTTTGTTAACTGATTTTCAGCAGAAGCCGTCTTAATAATTCAAGCCCGGCGACGGCGCCCCTCATTTTATTTATCTCACGGTCCTTTCCGAAGTGAAATTCTTTAACGACCTCCTGATTGCCCGATATTGCTGCTATATAGCATAATCCGACCGCTTTTTCAGAAGTTGCGCCCCCGGGGCCGGCAATTCCGGTAGTGGCTATCGCGCAGTCCGAATTAAAAGATTTCCGAACGCCTCTCACCATTTCCAGAGCGGTTTCTTTACTGACGGCGCCATGGGTGTTTATAGTTTCAGACGAGACTCCAAGATATTTGATCTTGCTTTCATTATTATATGTAATATGCCCGCCAAAATAATATTCCGAACTGCCGGGGATGTTGGTGATCCAGTCAGATAAAAGCCCTCCCGTAAAGCTCTCCGCCGTGGCTAAGGACAATTTTTTTTCTTTAAGTATCTCACCGAGTTTCTCCTCCAGATCAATTTCCCGGTCAGTAAAAATGTATTTTTGGATCTTCTTTCGTATTTCGGAGATAAAGTTTTCGAAAGCCTCCACATCCTTGCCTTTTTCGGTAATCAGGCGAAATCTGAGATCCACTCCTATATGTCTGGGCAGGAAAGCGATCTGATACTCAGGGTTTGCAGACATTAATTCTTTCATCGTTTCATATAATCGTGATTCAGCGATTCCGGTAGTTCTTAATAATCGTGTTTGAACGACAGGCAGGTCCAGATTTTTCGAAAGATGAGGCAATATATATTCAATGACCAGAAATTTCATTTCTCTCGGAACTCCGGGTGTGAAAAAAAAGAAAGTATTTTCCTTTTTCAAGAGCAGGCCCGGCGCTGTGCCCACTGAATTCCGTAAAATTTCAGCTGAAACCGGGACCATCGCCTGACCGCGATTTGATTCAAGGATGGATAATCCACGGTTGGCTAAAAATTTTTCAACATCTTCCAATATTTGACTGTTCTCAACAAGAGATGTGTCAAAATACTCACAGATACTGTTTTTTGTAATATCATCGGGGGTCGGCCCGAGCCCCCCCGTTATGATCACCGCGTCAGCTCTTTTGTTAGCCAGTTCTAATGCCCGGATAATTTCACCGTGTTCATCACTTATAGTCGAAATCCAGCTGACCGGCAATCCTATCTTAAGCAGATTCTGCGCGATAAAGGAAGAATTGGTATTTATTGTGTAACCGGCCAGAAGTTCATTTCCGATAGAGATTAATTCCGCCTGTTTCTTTTTCATCATATAATTCCGCTGTAAACTATTATTTGAAGCAATATATTTGAATAAATGCCGGCTATAACATCATCGATCATTATTCCCCAACCGGCTTTTAAGTCCTGTGACTGACGCGCGGGGGCCGGTTTCCAGATATCAAAAATCCGAAAAAACAAGAACCCCAAAATGAAGACGGGAATGGTTTTTGGTAAAAAAATAAGCGATATCCAGATCCCCGCCACCTCATCAATTACAACAAGACCCGGATCTGTTCCGTGATTTTTCTCAATTTCGGATGATGTCCATACTCCCACAAAAAAAATGAGAGTAATTATTCCAAGCCAGGCTTCAGAAGAAAAAGGAATCAGGTAAAACAAAATAAGACCAACAAGGCTTCCTGCTGTCCCGGGTGCAAAAGGGGCGTATCCGCTTCCGGCGCCGGTGCCGATAAAATATATCAGAAATTGCTTTAGTTTACGCAAACGCTACTCCTTGTAAAAAACTGATCGTGAAAATCTTCGCCAAATTTCTATTGTGTGTGACCGGTTTACTATCAGGTAATGGATACCGCTTATTGCGGTAAGCAGAACAACCACAGAGAGGAAGAGCGTCGTCCACAATAAGAGGGGATTAACCCCTTGATTTAGATGTATATCCGGTAATTGCGGGATATTGATATAGACCATCAGTGCAATAATGAATACCATCTGGAAAAATGTTTTCCATTTTGCAAAATTACTGGTGATGATAGCTTTGCCTCTGTACAAAGCATAACTCCTCAAAAATGTGATAAGAAAATCCCTGAACACGATAATAATAACCATCCACCAGTATATATAATTTAGATATGCAAATGCTCCCAGAGCTGAAGAAACAAGTATTTTATCGGCAAAGGGGTCCATAAATTGTCCCCACCGGGAGGTCAAATTCAATCTCCGGGCGATATATCCGTCATACCAGTCTGTCAGCGCCGCAAACATGAATATAATACTTGCAAGCATGATCAGATTCTGGTCAGGCTGTATAATAAAATACAGAAAAACCGGAGTCAGAATCATTCTGATCATCGTTAATTGATTTGGAATGGTCAATTTCATATGGAGTAAATCTGTTTGTTACTATTCATAAAAACCGAACATTTTTTTTGGTTTAAGTTAATTAAAATTAAAAGAATAAATTTATCTTAAAATATAAAATAATTCAAGTATCATAATCATTTGTTTATTTTAGCTTTTTATTGAAAGAAATAATAAAAAAGAAGTTAAATATTTATTTTGATTGGATAGAAAATTTTTATTAGATTACGTTTTTAAAAAAATATATTGTGAATGTAATCATTAAATAGAACAGATTTGCGAAAATTGACTAAAATAATTGATATAATTGCTTAAAATTGTAGCAGAAACCAAAGGGTAAAATAGGATCTGTTATGGCGGAATTTAAATTAAAAAAAGGCTATGAAATTAAAATAGCCGGCAAGTCAGAGCTTACATTAAATGAGTTGCCAGAGCCCGATCTGGTTGCGCTGCAGCCGAATGAGTTTCGGGGGATAAAAGCTCGTTTGATGGTTGAAGCCGGAGATGATGTGAAGATTGGTACGGTTCTTTTTGCAGACAAGGCCAATCCCGATCTCAAATTTGTATCTCCTGTAAGCGGAAAGGTTGCACAGATTAACCGGGGAGAACGCAGAATGTTACTGGAGGTTGTGATCGAAAACGATCACAAGAACACTCCTGAAGCATTTGAAAAATGGACTGCCAGCGATGTAAAAAAACTGAGTCGCGAACAGGTGGTTGCCCACTTGCTGAACAGCGGTATGTGGCCCTATCTGAGACAGCGTCCATTCAACAAAATCGCCAATCATCGCGATACGCCCCGGGATATTTTTGTCTCTGCGATGGATACAGCGCCTCTCGCTGCCGATCCTTCTTTTCTTCTTCAGGGTGAAGAAGAACATTTTCAGGTGGGTCTGGATTTACTGGGTAAATTAACAGATGGCAAGGTTTATTTGTCCCTGGACGGAAGAAAAAAATCCCAGATTCCGGCTTTCGAAAAGGCGGCAGGGGTTGAAAAAAATACGTTTTCCGGTCCTCATCCTGCCGGAAATGTAGGTGTGCATATTCATCACATCAAACCAATCAGATCAGGGGATGTTATCTGGTACGTTCAGCCTTATATTGTGGCGCTCATCGGTAAGCTATTTACCACGGGTGTATTCCCGTCAGAAAGAATTGTGGCGACAGCAGGTTCTTCCATCGATAAAAGGAGCTACTATAAGACCATTTTGGGGGCTCCTGTTACAGCTCTTGTTCCCGAAGGATCAGTGGTCGATAAAGAGGTCAGATTTCTTCTTGGCAATGTTCTCACCGGAAGAAAAATTTCACCTGCAGGGTATGTGGGATTCTATGATAATCTGATAACGGTGATTCCTGAAGGTGATAAAAAGAGAAGATTGATGGGATGGTTTTTCCCGGGATCTGACATGCTCAGTTACTCAAAATCATTTCTCTCATCCTGGCTTCCTTCCAAAGAGTTTGTTCTGGATACAAAAGTTTTTGGCGGAAAGCGCGCGTTTATCCAGTCCGGCGATTACGAAAAATTTCTCCCAATGGATATTTTGCCGGTTCACCTGGCAAAAAGTATAATGGCCGAGGATTTTGTTGAAATGGAAGGGCTCGGAATTCTTGAATGTGATGAAGAAGATTTGGCTTTGTGCAGTTATATTTGTCCTTCTAAGACCGATTTTGGTGAAATTCTCAGAAAGGGTCTGGATTTTATGGAACGCGAAGGTTAATTGATGTTCATATGTCAGGTAATATAACAAGAAGGTGAACAAAATTGAAAGCATTGCAAAATTTATTAGAGAAAAATAAACCGTTGTTCGGAAAAGGTGGAAAATATGAAAAATATTTTCCTCTTTACGAAGCCGCGGATACAATTTTATTCTGGACAAGCGACCGTACTAAAAAAGGTCCGCACATCAGAGACGCTTTTGATATAAAAAGATTTATGATGGTGGTTGTGATTGCGTTGCTGCCTGCTATTTTGGTCGGCGCGTATAATATCGGCTATCAGCATTTTAACGCAATCGGTATGGAATTCACGATTTGGGATGCTTTTTTGAACGGTATGTTAAAAATGCTGCCAATTGTGCTGGTTTCATATGCAGTAGGCGGTTTCTGGGAAGTTCTGTTCGCCATTATCCGCAAACATGAGATTAATGAAGGATTTCTGGTTACCGGTATTTTGTTTCCGCTGACGCTTCCACCGACCATTCCCTTGTGGGAAGTGGCTGTGGCGATCACATTCGGCGTGGTTATCGGGAAAGAAGTATTTGGCGGAACCGGTATGAATATTCTTAATCCGGCATTGACGGCAAGAGCATTTGTATTCTTCGCTTATCCGGGAAAAATTTCCGGCGACAAAGTATGGACTGCTATTGATCTGGCAAAAGATAAGGTAATTGATGGTTTTTCCGGGGCGACCCCATTGCTGGTTGCTGCGGGGACTGAACCGGGTGGATCCGCGGTTAAAAGCGTGACTGACGCGGGATTCAGTTTTTATGACATGTTTATAGGATTGATACCCGGAAGCATAGGAGAAACTTCAACACTGGCTATTCTGATCGGCGCTCTGATTCTAATTGTCACCGGGGTGGGAAGCTGGCGGATTATGGTTTCGGTGTTTGTCGGAGGCGGTTTAACGGCTTTTCTGATGAATAGTCTCGCCGGCGCGGCTTCGACGGGTATGTTTACACTGCCTTCATATTATCATCTGGTGATGGGCGGCTTTGCGTTCGGCGCGGTATTTATGGCGACTGATCCTGTTTCAGCCTCACAAACAAATCTGGGGAAATGGATTTACGGTCTGCTGATCGGCGCGCTCGCTGTGTTAATTCGTACGGTGAATCCGGCATATCCTGAGGGGATGATGCTGGCCATATTATTTATGAACATCTTTTCACCCTTGATCGACTATTTTGTCGTAAAGGCAAATATAAAGAGGAGGTTAAGCCGTGCATACTAATGCTTATACCTTTCGTTTTGCGGCCATAGTCACTCTGGTGTGCAGTGTTTTGCTGGCGAGTGCCGCCACACTGCTAAAGAACAGGCAGGCCGAGAACGAGGTTTTAGATATAAAGAAAAATATTCTTATTTCGGTTGGTGTCCAGCCGGATAACGGTGAATCTTTTACACGAACGGAGATTCAAAAAAAATATACTGAGAATATTAACGAATCTGTCATCGATGATAGTGGAAATGTCATTGAAGGGAAAAAGCCTGAAGACTTAAATCCCAAAGTAGATTTTAATCTTTACCCGCTTTATGAGCATATGGACAATGGCAAGATTCTCGCTTATATCATTCCAATTTCCGGAAAAGGATTGTGGTCTACAATTTATGGTTACCTTGCAATTGATATTGACGGTGTTACGATTCATGGAATTACATTCTACAAGCACGGTGAGACACCCGGTCTCGGTGGCGAAATAGATAAAACATGGTTTACCGATAATTTTTATGGTTAGTGATTTTCGGATGACACTGGTAACCTGGTTTCGATCGGTGTAGTTAAAGGAAAAGTAGCGGATAAAATTCCTGAAGCAGAAGCTTATCACTATGTTGACGGGATCAGCGGAGCGACATTGACAGGCAGGGGAGTGGAAAACTTCTTAAAACTAGATTTAAAGACCTATGAACCCTTCTTTAATAAAGTTAAAGAAAGAAAACAGGAGGGCGTGATATAAATGGCAAATCAAACAGCAGAAACAGCCGTACAGGTAAAACAACCTAAAGAAAAGCTGTTTTCTAAAAAAAATATGCGGGTTCTTCGTGAGCCACTGAGTGATAATAATCCGATTACCTTTCAGGTTCTGGGGATTTGTTCCGCGCTGGCTGTCACGGTCCAGATGAAAACAGCTCTTGTAATGTCGCTGGCGGTGATGTTCGTACTCACTTTGTCCAACGTCAGTATTTCGGTTTTACGTAAATACATACCTTCAAAAATTCGCATTATTATTGAGTTGGCTGTCATTTCAACTCTTGTGATCCTTGTTGATCAGGTATTGAAGGCATATCTTTATGATATCAGTAAACAGCTAAGCGTATTTGTTGGCTTAATTATTACCAATTGTATTATCATGGGTCGTGCGGAAGCTTTTGCACTACAGAACAAACCATGGCCTTCCTTTCTAGATGGTTTAGGAAATGCCCTTGGATACGGTTGGATTCTGATGGTTATCGCCACCGGAAGGGAAATACTAGGAAGCGGCAGTTTTATGGGCTTTCAAATAATTCCTGATGCCGTTTATGCGGCCGGATATGAGAATATGGGATTGATGGTTCTCGCTCCCGGCGCGTTTATTCTGTTGGGCCTTCTTGTCTGGGTTCAGCGCACTGTCACAAAAACGGTTCATGAGTAAGGGAAGGGGCTGAAAGTATGTTAGAGCATTATTTAAGTTTATTCGTCAAAGCGGTATTTGTAGAGAATATACTTCTCGCGTTCTTCCTTGGGATGTGTTCTTTCCTGGCTGTTTCAAAAAAGGTGGAAACATCCATCGGCTTAGGTCTGGCTGTTACATTTGTCCTGACCATAACCACACCCGTAAACTGGCTTCTTCAGCAGTATGTGCTTAAGGATGGCGCGCTGGCCTGGGCAGGTTTAGCTGAAGTTGATTTGAGCTTTTTAGGGTTTATCACATTTATCGCGACAATCGCGGCGATGGTTCAGCTGGTTGAAATGATACTTGACCGGTATTCCCCGAAACTATACGCGGCACTGGGTATATTTTTACCATTAATCGCGGTTAACTGCGCAATCTTAGGCGCGTCACTGTTTATGGTTGAAAGAGAATATACTATCGGTGAATCTGCCGTATTTGGTTTTGGATCGGGAATCGGCTGGTTCCTGGCGATCATTGCCATGGCGTCAATTCGTCATAAAATTCGTTATTCCAACGTTCCGAGTGGTCTAAAAGGTTTGGGCATCACCATGTTAATTACCGGATTAATGTCAATGGCTTTTATGATTTTTTCAGGCATTCAACTTTAAAAAACGGAGTAGGTTTTGAATACATTAGGTATTTTAGCACTAAGTGCCGGAGTATTTACATCTACCATACTTATTTTGGTAGCTGCCTTAACTTATG
>JBFXGD010000097.1:0-13041 GCA_050178385.1 Calditrichaceae bacterium | reverse complement strand
GTCTTCACCCATCTTGCCTTCCAACCGTATCCGCCAATCACATACGCGACATCATCCCATGTGGTGCCGGCAGGCGGATCGGGAACCCCCGGGCTTGTGTTCTCCGGATAGACTGGCGGTCCGCCTGTCACCGGATTCAATTTGTATGGATGCCCTGTTTTCTGATATTCATTGACAATATCAGGCGTTAAGCCTGTATGACAGCCAATACAGGTATTGGAGCCCACATAGTCCTGAGCAATCACAATTTTATCGGAGTCAAATATCAGGAATAATATAAAGGTCATACAAAAAAGCAGTAACTTTTTACGCATAGGTCCTCCCCCTCGATATGTTAATACTTCCCAAATAAAATCATAAAGATGATTAACCATAGTCAATATAGACCCCAATAATCAGTAATGGAAGAAAACAATAATGAAAAATTTTTCATTATTCAGGAATGGAACTTTGCTGAACACACGTTCCATAAACTAAACTCCGTAGGATTATTCTATGCATATCCTCATCGCTGATGACGAAAAACAAATCGCCCGATCGTTAAAAAAAAGCATCGAAGCCGAAGGATACAAAGTTACTCTGGCTTTTGACGGCGGAGAAACGCTTGAGCTGATAAAAAACAAGCGGTTTGACGCTGTTCTGCTGGATTGGAGAATGCCCCGGCTAAACGGGATCGAAGTATGCAAGAATTTGAGAGACTCCGGAAACGATATCCCCATACTGCTGTTGACGGCCCTCTCTGATCTTTCCAACAAAGTCGAGGCGCTCAATCTCGGCGCTGACGATTATATCACTAAACCATTTTCGGTTGAGGAAATCATCGCGCGAATTGCGGCCGTCACCAGAAGAAATAACTTCGGTAACAGCAAGATATATTTTGGTGATTTTGAACTTGATTTGCTGCACAGAACATTAAAAACACCGGATGACGAAATCAAATTACCGGAGATGGAATTTGAACTCCTTAAATATCTGCTTGAGAACAAAAATATCATTATCAGCAAGGAACAACTCTCATCTGATGTGTGGGATATCGACTTCCAGCCTGTCACAAATTTTATCGAAGCTACCGTAAAAAATCTGCGCAAAAAACTGGAAGCACATTGCGGTAAAAAATTTATCAAAACCATTTATGGTGAAGGATATATATTCATTGCGGATTGAATTTAGAAAACCACTTTTTACTAAAACCGTTATCCGTGACGCCGCCTGGAATATCGCGGTGATGGTCGGATTATATCTGATGTTTAATGTATTCTCCATCCTTGTACTGGATCGCCAGCTTGAGAAAAGCCTCGATACCCGTATCACACACGAGACTGAACATTTTATGAACGCGTTCTATTTTGACCAGGATTCGCTTATCATTACCAATCCAAGGGAGCTTATGGAATCGGATCTGACAGGGATTACGGAGAACCCGTTTTTTCTCCAGGTGTATGACACAAACGGCAATTTATTAATTCAAAGTATGAATATCGCCGGTTATATTGAAATCATACCGCAATTCCCGAAGAGCGAATCCCAATATATTGTCTTTGAGAACAGAGCATCAAATGAGAATGGTTTACGGATCGGTTATCAGAAAATCTATAATATACAGGGGAATTTTGTCGCGTATCTTCAACTGGCGGCGCCAAAATCAAGCGCCTATCAGATCACAAGAAATCTGATTCTATTTAATGTTCTTACTTTTCCCGTTACACTGATTATTATCATCATAATCAGTATTATTCTAGCAAAAAAAAGTTTCGCGCCGATTAATAAAATTATCAATGTGGCCAAACGTATTTCCGCCAACAATTTAAAAGAACGTCTGCAGTATGAAGCCGATCCTCATGATGAGATGGGGCGTCTCAGGGATACATTGAATCACCTGTTTGACAGACTTGAAGCGCAGATCAGACAAATAGCGGATTTTACCGATAACGCATCTCATCAGCTTTTGTCTCCACTGACAGTTTTTAAGACCGAAGTGGATTATATGAGGAGGCATACCGATATGGAGGGCAATTGTAAAGAATCTATCTCGACTCTGCGTGAACAGTCCTATCGGATGATTCATATTGTACAGACCATGCTGTTTCTCGCAAAGGACTGCAATGATTTCGCCGACAAAAAGAGCGTTTTTAATTTATCAAAACTTATCGATCTGGATATAAGGAACTATTATAAAAATCAGAATATCTCCTATGATATTGAAAATGGCATTCATCTGCGTGGGAATAAGGATTATTTCTCGCTTGTCATTCAGAATCTGATCAATAACGCCATCAAATACGCACAAGATCATCCGATTATCGTGATCCGCGCCCATAAGGAAAACTCGCATGTTGTGTTCTCTGTTGAAGATAATGGTTGCGGAATACCGGATGACGAAAAAGAGATGATCTTCGAACGTTTTTACCGCGGTAGTCATTCATTGTCAGAAAACATCGAAGGGAATGGACTCGGGCTAAGCCTGGTGAGGTCAATTATTAGCGCCATGGACGGAACGATTGCCGTGGAGAATATTTCACCTTCGGGTATACGGTTTGTAATCAAACTTCGGGCTTTAAACCTGACCTGATCGGATCTGTAAGGACAATGATATCGAATTTTAATTACTTGCATGAAATAGGCGCCCGGAATTATGGGTTAAATGTATGCCAAAGGCCAAACGACCGACCATTTTCCCGCCTTGAGAGAATTAAAATGGAGTATTTTTATTGTCATAAATCATTTGAAGGATATTACTATGGGCCAGATAAACAACATCTTTAAAATTGCCGCTGCCCGGGCGACACCGGTTTTTCTTGACCGGAAAGCTACGGTGGATAAAGCATGTGATCTTATAGGGGAGGCGGGTCGGCAAGGCGCGTCACTTATAGTCTTTCCTGAGGCCTTCATACCGGCCTATCCCGATTGGGTTTGGACTGTCCCCGGCGGAAAGAAAGCGTTATTGAATGATCTTTACGCGCGATTGATAGAGAACGCGGTTTCCATTCCGGATGAATCCACCAATAAATTATGCCGGGCGGCCAAAAACGCTAAAATTTATGTGGCTATGGGAATCAATGAACGAAATTCGGATGCCAGCAACGCCAGCCTGTATAATACCATCCTGTATATCGATTCATCGGGTCAAATTATGGGAAAACACCGGAAACTGGTACCAACCGGCGGTGAGCGGCTTGTCTGGGCGCAGGGAGATGGCAGCACTCTTGATGTCTATGATACACCTTTTGGAAAGCTCGGCGGGTTAATCTGCTGGGAAAATTATATGCCGCTTGCCCGCAACGCCATGTACGCAGCAGGGACTCAAATATATGTCGCTCCCACATGGGATTCAGGCGAAACCTGGCTTGCTTCTCTTCGTCACATCGCAAAAGAAGGCGGAATGTTTGTCATCGGCTGCTGTATGCCCCTTCATATCAATGATATACCCGATCAGTATGAATTTAAGCGGTTATATTCTCAGGAAAAAGAATGGATCAATCCCGGAAACAGCTGCGTTATCAGTCCTGACGGAAAAATTATCGCCGGACCGGTGAATATGAAGGAAGAGCTTATTCTCGCTGAAATAGATCTCAATCTTATTCCGGCATCAAAATGGATTTTGGATGTTGCCGGGCATTACGCCAGACCGGATGTGTTTAAGTTTACCGTGAACCGTGAACCAAATCTGATTATGAGAAACACCTCTTGAATTAATCATCAGGATTAATTTATATCAGATCATCGTTATGTTACACATCTGCGTCAGAAATAATTCAATTTTATAATGATCCCCCCCGGTCAATTGAAATTCTTGTCTGATAAGATTTAAAAACAATTACCAAACCAACCAAAAAGGGGGAACATCAATGGATACAACTAAAACAATGTCCGGATCCGTCATCAAGGCTCCGGACAATAACCAGATTCTTGAATTCAAGAACACATTACGGGGAGACCTGATAGGCCGGTCAGATCCCGGATACGACGACGCCAGGAAAGTGTACAACGCCATGATTGACAAAAGTCCGCTATTAGTAGCAGAGTGTGCTGACACGGCGGATGTTATTTTGTCTGTCAATTTTGCCCGCAAAAATGATATGCTTGTTGCTGTCAGGGGTGGAGCCCATAACGTGGCCGGATTCAGCGTCTGTGATGGCGGAATCGTTATTGATCTTTCAAACATGAAAGGGATTCATGTCGATCCTGAGCGGAAAACAGCCAGGGTTGAGGGAGGGGCGACCTGGGGAGATTTGGATCACGCGACTCATGTCTTCGGTTTGGCCACGCCGGGTGGTATTATATCGACAACCGGGATCGGCGGATTAACATTAGGAGGCGGTATCGGTCATCTGACAAGAAAACACGGGCTTTCTTGCGATAATCTGATATCGGTGGATATCGTAACCGCGGATGGACGTCTCTTAAAGGTAAATAATGAACAGAATGCCGATCTTTTTTGGGCCGTACAAGGTGGAGGTGGAAATTTCGGAATTGTCACATCATTTGAATTCAGGCTTCATCCGGTCAGTACGGTCTATGCCGGTCCGATATTCTGGGATCTGGATAAATCGACGGAAGCCATGCGTTTTTATCGTGATTTTATGAAAAAAGCTCCGGAAAGCATGAATGCCTTTTTTGCGTTTCTGATTGTCCCGCCCGGCCCGCCATTTCCTGAACATTTGCACAATAAAAAGGTCTGCGGCGTAGTTTGCTGCCACACGGGGCCATTGGATCAGGCCGAGAAGGATGTTCAACCGCTGCGTGAATTTGGGCCACCTCTGTTAGAAAATGTGGGGCCGATGCCTTATCCCGCGCTCAACAGCGCGTTTGATGGACTGGTACCTAAGGGTTTACAGCACTATTGGAAAGCGGATTTTGTGAACGAACTTTCCGATGAAGTCATCGCCGCGCATGTTAAGTATGGCCCGGATATTCCGACATTCAACTCCGCGCTCCATATTTATCCGGTCTCGGGAGCCGCGCAAAAAGTCGGAAAAGATAAATCCGCCTATAGCTACCGCGATGCTGAATACGTTCACGTCATTGCCGCCATGTATCCTGACCCAAAGGATACCCCTAAAAACAAAGAATGGGTAAAACAGTACTGGAACGCTCTTCACCCGCACTCATCTGGCGGCGCGTATGTGAATTTTATGATGGAAGAAGGTGATGAAAGGATCCAGGCGACCTATCGCGGGAACTATCAGCGGTTAGCCGAAATCAAGAGTAAATACGATCCCGGGAATCTGTTCCGTATGAATCAGAACATTCATCCAAAAGCATAAAACTTCAGATCAATACAGGCCGATCCGGGCACATTTTTCATACGCCGGATCGGCTTTTTTTAAAAATTAATCATCCCTCGGAACCGTTTTTCAAGTCGCTTCCGCCCAGGCCATACAGTACCCTTTTGCCTGAACCGGTCCCTTAAACAGTTCACAGCCTCCGCATGTTTTTCCTGCTTCCGGTTTAATCCAAAAGGCGCAATTGTCGCAAACTTCCTTCGGCTTTACGGATTTGGGGATATACTCGAATGACACGCGCGTTTCTTTTTCTTCCACTGTCAGTCCGCTTAAATCGGAACAGGGATCTTTCTTATCCCCACCGGTACAGGCGGAGATGAAGGATACTCCGCTCATGCCCGCCATACCAAGTAAGGATATCCTGACAATAAATTCTTTACGGGTTAATTTTTTTGACATGCTGTTCTCCTGGTTATTTTGTCATTCCTGACCTATTAGTCTAAATATTGTCTGATGTAAAATTATTCCCTGTTTTATGATCATCCGGATTGAAACGATTATTCAGATCGTTTATTTTATCAATAAATAATTTTCAGATCGGTTTTATGAAAACAATAATTTCGGCATCCAGAAGAACAGATATTCCGGCTTTTTATCTCCCCTGGCTTCTTACTGTTTTACGTGATGGCGGGCTGGAAGTTCGCAATCCGTTTTATCCGAAAGACAGCAGGTGGATTGATCTTACTCCGGACAAAGTGGCCTGGTTTGTGTTCTGGTCACGCAATTATCAGCATTTTTTAAAACACCGGCATGAATTTGATGAATATGAAGCATTTTTCCATTTTACAATTTTGCCAAACTCAAAACTTGAGAAAAACGGCATTCCGATTGACAAGAGTCTTAACCAGCTTGAACAATTATCCGCATTCTACGGTCCGGAGAGAATCGTTTGGCGGTACGATCCCATCGTGTATTGGCATGAAGACGGCCTTTCGCTGAGTAATCATAATCCCGCCACATTCAATGATCTCTGTAACCGGGTGAGCCAAACCGGCGTCAAAACATGTTATACCAGTTTCGCGAATCCCTATAAAAAGTTTATCTTCCGTTTTAAAGAAAAATTCCCGACGGACCGAATTCTCTCCACCAATATGGAGACACAGACCTCTGTTATCCGGGAAATGACAAATACCGCCGCCCGATATGGAATCAAACTTCATTCCTGCAGCAATGATCACCTGCTTAAAGTAAAGGGAATTCACAAAGGCCGTTGTATCGATGGGAATTTATTAAACAGGCTTTCGGGGAATAAAACAGTCTCAACGGCAAAAATGCCAACACGAACAGATTGCGGGTGTACACGGTCGATTGATATCGGAGATTATCACGCTCAGCCGTGCCGCTTCGGATGTATTTATTGCTATGCTAATCCCGTATGGAGATAACAAACCGCATCTCCATATTTTTTCAAATTTATAAAAGCAGTATATTATTAATTTTCAACAATTTATAGACTATCCGGATTTATTGATCATGCGTGTAATCTGGTGGGGAAATAAGACTCTGAAATATTTATAACCTTGACTATATTCTGCAAAATATATAAGTTACTACATAAATTATGCCAATTTAATAATTCTGATTTAAAGATGGTATTTAAGCGTGAAATCCGGAGGTAATCATAATCTATGATTAATCTGTCTCAAAATCTTCGACTAGAACAGCGACTGACTCCTCAACAGATACTGCTTTCCACTCTTTTGCAGTTGCCCCTGCTAAGCCTTGAGCAGAAAATAAAAAGTGAACTGGAAATAAACCCCGTTCTCGAAGAGGGGGATGAGGAAGATGAACAGCTTCAGGAAGACATTATAGAAGGCACAGACGAGGAGACTGCCAAAGTCGAGGAGGAACTTGAACTTCATGACAAGAAACCGGACAAGGATGATGATTATGACCGCAAAGAAATCGAAGACGCTCAAAAAGACAACGACCTCGAAAATTTTCTGAACGATGAAGACGCCTATGAAATCCGTCTCCCGAAAGATAAAAATGATGATGACTATGAACGCCCCGAAATAAGCCTGACGACACTGCCCGAACATCTTTTGGAACAGTTGCATACAGTAAATCTGAATGAAAAAGAGCTTGCCATAGGGGAATATCTTATCTGGAATATCCGCGACGACGGCTATCTGGATCAGTCGATTTCCGTGGATACAGTCGCCGAGATTTTTGAAGTCGAGACCGCGCAGATTGAAAAAATACTCAGAACCATTCAATCACTTGAACCTACAGGGGTTGGGAGCCGCGACTTAAGAGAATGCCTTCTGGTTCAGATCTATGAACTTGAGAATCCTAATAAAACAGCGATTGAGATATTAAAAGATTATTTTGATGATTTTAAAAATAGACGGTATGACAAGATTCTCGATGGCTTGAAAATCACATCAGAAGACCTGCAGACAGCCATCGATCAGATACTGAAACTGAACCCCAAACCGGGTGAAGGCATGTTCGATTCACGCAGCAATTATATTGTACCCGATTTTATTATTGAGGAAATTGACGGAGAATTTGTCGTATCTCTTAATGATTGGAATATTCCCCCGCTCAAAATCAGCAGCACATACAAAAAAATGTTGTTTGACCGAAAAACCACGGACAAAGAAACGCGTCACTATATACGGAAAAAAATTGAATCGGCCCGCTGGTTTATCACTTCCATCTATCAGCGTAAAATGACCATGCTAAAGGTGATGGAAGCTATCCTGCACAAGCAGATTGATTTTTTCAGAAAAGGCGCTGATCATATAAAACCCTTAATTATGCGCGAAATAGCTGAGATGATTGAGATGGATATCTCGACTGTCAGCCGTGTCGCCAACGGAAAATATGTGCAGACGGATTTTGGAGTATTTGAACTGAAGTACTTCTTTAATGAACGGATTGAGACGGACGATGGAGATGAAATTTCAACAAGAATGATAAAAAACCGGATCCGGGATATTATTGAAACGGAAGATCATAAAAAACCTTATAGCGATGACAAACTTTCAGTCATTCTAAAGAAGGAAGGATATCCGGTTGCCAGGCGGACTGTCGCAAAATACCGCGAACAGCTTCAGATTCCCGTCGCCAGATTGAGAAGAGGTCTTTAATTGGATTTAATTTATTTTCGTCACATCATATTTAAAGGCAATTGAATCTTTTTGTCAATGCAACGGCATATTAAGGGACCGATTCAGCGATTTTGACCGGTTCTGTCATTGAGAAGGAACAATGCAAACAGCTCGGCATTCAAGTTTTCAAGGTAAAAAAAGAAGGAAGAAAAATGACTGAACATAATCCTAATACATTTTACGCAACTACCATTCTGGGAATTAAGCACAACGGTCAGATTGCTCTGGCCGGTGACGGACAGGTGACATTAGGTAACACGGTGATGAAGCATTCCGCCCAAAAGATTCGCCGTTTATACAATCAAAAAATTCTGGCCGGTTTTGCCGGCGCGGCGGCAGACGCGTTTACATTATTTGAACGATTTGAAGAAAAATTAGAACGATATTCCGGAAATTTACCCAGAGCCGCGGTTGAACTGGCCAAGGACTGGAGATCGGATCGGTATTTACGCCGTCTTGAAGCATTATTAGTGGTTATGGACAAAAATAATATCTTTATTATATCGGGGACCGGCGAAATAATCGAACCCGATGACGGGATTGCCGCCATTGGTTCCGGTGGGCCGTATGCTCTCGCCGCCGCCAGAAGTTTAATTAAACACTCTAAACTCAGCGTTGAAGAAATCGCCAGAGAATCACTACAGGCAGCCGCTGAAATTTGCATTTATACCAATGAACATATCAAAGTCGAAGTGCTTTAAACGGAGTCTATCAATGAAAGAATTTACACCGCATCAAATCGTAATAGAATTAGATAAATATATTATCGGGCAGACAAAGGCAAAGAAAATGGTTGCCATTGCCCTGCGAAATCGTTGGCGCCGTCAGCAGGTCACAGGTGAGCTTCGTGACGAAATCATGCCGAACAACATTATTCTGATCGGACCTACCGGTGTCGGAAAAACAGAAATTTCCAGACGTCTGGCAAAACTGGCAAACGCGCCGTTTATAAAAGTGGAAGCGTCGAAATTCACCGAAGTGGGTTATGTAGGCCGTGATGTTGAATCGATAATACGTGATCTTGTTGAAATCGGTGTTCAACTGGTACGTGAAGAAAAATCAAAAGCGGTGGAATCAAAAGCCCGGGAATTAGCGCTTGAACGGATACTTGATTTACTCCTTCCGCCAATCACCGCAAAACCTAAACCGGTGGGAGAAATGCAGGAAGAAGATGAATTGGAATTACGTCATCAGCGCACGCGGGAAAAGTTGAGATCACAGCTGCTGGAAGGCAAATTGAATGACCGTCCCGTTGAAATTGATGTTCCGTCTGACCGTACTCCAATGATGCAGATCTTCTCACCCCTCGGCATCGAAGAAATGGGTCTTAATATTCAGGAAATGTTCGGCGGTATGATGCCCAAGAAATTCAAAAAACGCAAGACAACAGTGGCTGAAGCCGAAAAAATCTTCACACAGCAGGAAGCGCAGAAACTTATTGATATGGAAGAAGTGATGCGGGCGGCCATAAATCGGGTAGAAAATTCCGGAATTGTGTTTTTGGACGAGATCGACAAAATCGCCGGTTCGGGCGGCGGTAAAGGCCCCGATGTTTCAAGGGAAGGCGTTCAGCGTGACCTGCTGCCGATCGTGGAAGGCACCTCTGTGGTTACAAAATACGGAATGGTCAAAACAGATCATATTCTATTTGTTGCCTCCGGGGCGTTCCATGTGAGTAAACCGTCCGATCTCATTCCAGAACTGCAGGGCCGCTTCCCTATTCGCGTCGAGCTGAATAGTCTGAGTGAAGATGATTTTATAAGAATCCTGACGGAACCGCAAAACGCCTTGATAAAACAATATACGGCATTGCTGGAAACGGAATCCGTAATCATTGATTTTACGGATGATGCCATTTCTGAAATCGCCAGAATCGCCACGCTCGTCAACGCGCGCGCGGAAAATATAGGCGCCCGGAGACTTCATACCATAATGTCCACGCTTCTGGAAGAGATTTTGTTTGATGTACCCGAAAAACAATTTGATAAAATACACATCGACAACAAGAAGGTTCAGGAAACATTGAAGGAGGTCGTTGAAGACGAAGATTTGAGCAGATATATCTTATAATTCACTGACAAGCTGATTGCCCGATATGTGTTTAAATTGTATATTTGATGCTAAAAAATATTGTAGAACCGAATATTATATGGTTATAAAACATGTTAATCCACGGAGGTTTTGTGAAGAAAGATTTTATATCGATCGCTGATTATTCACGCGCGGAGATTGAAGCGATTTTTAATCTGACCGCTGAATTGAAAGCAAAAACAAAAAGAAATGAAGAGCATCATATTTGTAAAGGCAAAACCATGTCAATGATTTTTGCCAAACCTTCAGCGCGAACACGTATCTCATTTGAAACCGGGATGTATCAGCTCGGCGGATACGCGCTCTATCTTTCCCCAAATGATATTGGTATCGGTAAACGCGAAGCGGTGAAAGACATCGCCCAGGTCATTTCAAGATATAATGATATCATCATGGCCCGCCTTTTTGATCACGCGCATATGATTGAAATGGCAAAGTACGCCACAGTCCCTGTTATCAACGGCTTAACCGATTACAACCACCCCTGCCAGATCATGGCTGATATTTTTACGGTCAAAGAACACCGGAAAAGCCTCGACAATGTTAAGATTACCTATATCGGAGACGGGAATAATATTGCCAATTCCTGGTTAAATCTCTCCGCCAAACTTCCGATGCATTTGGTGATTTGTTCGCCATCCGGTTATGAGCCGGACGCGGAAACCCTCGCCTACGCCCGGAACGCCGGAATAAGCACGGTAGAAGTCCTCAGTGATCCGGTCGCGGCGGTGAAAGATGCCGATGTTGTGTACACTGATGTCTGGGCAAGCATGGGACAGGAAGCGGAAGCACAGGAACGCAAAAAAATATTTATGCCGTTTCAGGTCAACAGTAAACTGATGCAGCATGCCAGGAAGGACGCATTAGTAATGCATTGCCTCCCGGCTCATCGCGGTGATGAAATAACCGATGAAGTGATCGACAGCAAAAAGTCAATCGTTTTCGATGAAGCCGAAAACCGCATGCATATTCAAAAAGCGATTATTGCAAAACTGCTTGCGTAAAAATAATCTCATACGGACTTTCCTATCATATATTTTTGAGGGAGAGTCCGTTTTATTTTAACCGGAATCCGATGCCCATGAAGAATACCATTGTTAGATTTACCAAATCCGATGAAGATTGGTGGGATGAATATGTCTGGAACGCGGATAACGGAAACATTTTTCAAACCCGACGATTTCTAAGTTATCACCCTGTGGACCGGTTTACAGACCATTCTCTGATTATCAAACAAAAAAATACCATCAAAGCCATCATCCCGGCCACCGAAATAATGATGGATAAGGACAAAGTACTTTATTCCCACCGTGGTGCTTCGTACGGGGGTTTTGTCTATAAAGACGCGGGAATCAGAGAAGCATTTGATTATGTTGATCTTACAAAGAAATATGCCAAAGACAATGGGTTTAGCCGTATTGTAATTACCCCTCCGCCAATCGTATATATGGGGAAATATTCAAATTATTTTGATTTTGCGTTTTTACAAAGCGGATTCCGGTATCTAAAAAGAGAGATTTCCAGCATCGTTCAGTTTCCGTCTTCAAAAGAAGATATTTTGACGATGTTCCGTTCCGAGGCCCGCACGGCCACAAGAAAATCAATAAAATCCGGGGTACGCATCCGGTTGAGTGACGACTACGATAGTTATTATGAAATCTTAAAACAAAATTTGAAGCTGAGACACAATGTAAACCCCACTCATTCCCTGGAAGAGCTAAAAAAAATTGTGGCGCTCTTCCCTGACCGTATTCATCTCTGGGGCGCTTATCTCGATGGCAGAATGATCGCCGGTGTGGTTAATTTTATCACCACGGATAAAGTCGTTCTGGCGTTCTATATCAGTGATAATAAGGAGTTTCAGGAATACCGGTCCGTAAACCAATTGTTTTATCATATTTTTCAATGGTGTATTGATCACCGCTATACATTTTATGATTTCGGAATTTTTACGGTAAATATGGATCCAAACTGGGGCCTGGGAAAGTTCAAAGAGAGCTTCGGCGCCCGCGGATTATTCAGAGATACGTTTGAATTGCTAATCTGACCAAATCTTTACGAACATCCGCAATTATCTGCAGGGAATTATGCTTAAAATTTCCAAAAGCATCCGCGATTTATTGATCTATCTTTTTACCGGAGCGATTGTACGATTTCTTCCGCTAATCGCTCTGCCCTTCATTGCCTTTTATCTTTCTCCCGAAGATTTTGGTATTTTTTCGCTTTACCGATTGTATATCGCGCTGGGAAGCGCCGCGTTACTGATGGGAATGGAGCAGGCGCTTTTCAGATTTATTGCAGGCCAGCCTGAACAAATCAGGAACAAATTAATAAGCACCGCCACCCTGCTGGTTCTTATAATCGCGATTCTGATTTTTTTTGTGATAATTATTTATAAAAATTTCTTTCAGATAATCCTTTTCACGGAAAACCACCGGCAGGGGATCTATCTACTTCCCATCCTGATTTTACTCACCACCGAGTCAACTATTCTTATAACCGTTTTAAAGGCCGAACGGAGAACAAAGCGCTACCTGATCGTTACACTG
>JBFXGD010000096.1:0-13113 GCA_050178385.1 Calditrichaceae bacterium | reverse complement strand
AGAGCAGCCTTTCCATAAGCGCTTTTTTACGATTCTGCAGTTCCTGCTGACTTCCTGATGTGAATGTGATATCGTGCGCCGGTAAAAAGACCGGGCTGTTATAGATATCTTCCAGTCCGTCCAGTGTCATGATATTTTCGGTCACAAGCGCTTCGGCGCGCTGTTTTGAAATCGATTCAACCTTATAGAGAAGGGTATCTTCCATACTCTTTACAAGTAATTTCTTCTTGGGAAGAATAATTGAGGGATTTAAAAAATCGGTGTCATAGTGTAGTGATTTTAGCCCTGATTCGGCCTGCAACCAGTCAGCCCGGGTTAGCGCGGCCTTGATGGACCCCGACTGTGTATTGAGGGAAAGCTGATCGAGGTTCGAATACATATCCGTAAGGAAATTCAGATCACTGTTTTGCTTTAAAAGGCGGATCATTTGGCTATATGCCTTATCATCTCCAAGGCGGTTTATCTGCGGTACGAGACCGGCAGCGCGTTTATAACCGTTATCAAGCGATGCCGCCTGATTGCGCAAATCCCGTACTTTATCATCCAGCTGCCGCGCGCCGTTGGTGTTGGCATATTTTCCCGCCGAGTAGAATCCGGTTGCAGGCAGTTGATAGATAAGTTTGGACAATACCTCGCTTTTCCCCTGAAAATAAGTGTTTGACGGCCAGCCGGAATTGTTTTTAACCGACATTTTCAGGTCGTTTATTTTCGACTCCGCCTCTTTCATGTCGTCATACTTCTGATTATAGGCGCGGACATACGCGGAACTATTTTTTACATCGGCAGGGGTTTTTTGGCCAACGGCAGTGTATAACGCTTCCACATTGTTGACATCAAGCCCCATACGCGACGCGTCATTCTTGCTGTTTATCACCTCTTCGAAATAGGGCCCCATATCGGTAAGCCGGGCTTTAAAAATGTCGTTGGCCGCCGTTACTATATTTGGAGGAAAAGTATTCTTCTTTTCAGTAAATTTTAGAAAATCCGGAATATAGCTGATGAATTTGGCCTGATCGGATTGGGAATCCACTTCTTTTTTGAAGGTATTCAACAGAAGGGAATAATTTTCCTGAAAAATGAGCTCATCATTCACACGCTGATTCAAATCAATGTAATTCAGGTAGGCTTCATCATTTGTGTTAAGAATGGTCACCGGGAATATGCTTTCAATTTCCGCCAGTTCTTTTTTCAGCCCCTTAAGCGCGGCGTTTTTGGTGTTTAGTTTATTTATTTCATCCGAAAATTTAAACCGGTTGAAATCAAATCCCGGTCCCATTTCGTTATACGCGGTTCTGTCTATGGAATTTTTATTGAGTGTCTCCTGAAATTCCGCGTACTTGGTTTCAAATTTATACCGCCAGATTGGGGTGTAGCGGTATTGCATCTCAAGATTCATATCCTGACGAATTGATTCTATCACCCAGTAAAATATTTGCACACTTTTATCAGCTCTGTAAAGGCTTGTGCCGCTGCCGGCCGGTCCTTCGTCAGCCATTTTTACTATAGTGCCTTTGCCGTCGTCGAAGGCGGTGGTTAGATAAGTACTAATCCAGTCACTATTAGAGATATTCAGGACAAGATAAAAATTCTCCTGTTGAGTGGATGGAAATTGGATAAAATATTTTTTGTCTTTTTTTAGCTCAAAATATTTATCTCCCTTTTTAAGTTCGATGTAACCGCTTTCCGCAAATGATATTTCGGGTTTTGGTTTAAGCTGCTTATATGCCGCGCAGCCGGAAAGAATAAAAATCAGGATGAAAGCCACAAACTTTCTGTACATATCTACCCCTTTATAAAATTAATTTAGAATCTTTTACGACCGGTAAATAAATCTGTTTCAATAAAGAGTTTAAATCCAGGAAATTCTCAATGAACATACCCGTTGTATGGGCAAAAAACATACCAGTAATTTTGAATTAATTTAAACAAAAATAAGGATTTGTAAAAAGCTGAACAATTGAAACTTTAAAAATTAAATCTAAACACATCCGCTAACTGATAAAAATTTCCTGCTCTCTGTATTGAAGCTGGTATAATTGGTGATACAGCCCCTGCAAGTGCATGAGTTCCTGATGTGTTCCGGTCTCCTTTAGATGACCCTTGTGGAATACCAGAATCCGGTCCGCGTGTTTTATCGTCGACAATCGATGCGCGATAATGATGGATGTCCGCCCCTGCATCAGATACTCAAGAGCGCTTTGAATCAGAATTTCAGTTTCTGTATCGATGTTTGATGTCGCTTCATCAAGAATTAAAATTTGCGGTTCCATAACCAGCGCTCTGGCAAATGAAAGAAGTTGGCGCTGTCCCATTGACAGAGACGTACCGCGCTCATTCAGCACTGTATGATATTTTTTTGGCAAACGCTGGATGAAATGATGCGCGTTCACCCTCTCGCAGGCCTCCATCACCCGTTCTTCGTTTATTTTTTGATTTCCCAACCGAATATTTTCGAGGATGGTACCCGAAAACAGGAACACATCCTGCAGAACCACGGCCATGGTTGAACGCAGGTTCCGTAAATCCCATTCGCGAATATCAGTGCCATCCAGTAAAATCTGTCCTTTTTGGATTTCGTACTGCCGACCCATGAGATTAATCAGACTCGTCTTTCCCGCCCCGGTATGTCCCACAACCGCTATCCGTTCACCGGGTTCAATCGTAAAAGAAATATCCTTCAGCACATAATCATCTTCTGAATAAGCAAACCACACATCCTTAAACTCAATTTTACCCAGAACCGACTGTTTGACGGCCGGCTGTTCCAATGAACGGATTCTCGGCGGTGTATCTAAAAGCTTGAAAATCCGCTCAGATGATGCCATGGCCGCTTGTAAAATATTATATTTTTCCGAAAGATCACTTATTGGCCGGAAAAACATCTGCGCGTACTGAATGAACGCGACAAGGGCGCCGTAAGTCACGAGATCAGACATTTTCAGCAATCCGCCGCGCCAGATAACGATTGCCAGGGCAATGGCGCTGACAAGTTCAATAGCCGGATAAAAAATAGCGTAATAGGAAACCGTCTTCACCTGCGCGTCGGTGTGTTTCTGATTTATATCAGCGAACGACTCATAATTTTTTCGTTCACGGTTGAACACCTGCACAATATTCATCCCGGTAATGTTTTCCTGCAGATACGTATTAATCTGCGCCACCCATTTACGAATATTTCGGAACGCTATACGTACTTTTTTCTGAAAAATGGCCGTTATAACAAAAAGTAGCGGAATGACGGCAAATGTCCATAACGCCAGTTCCACATTCATCGAAAGCATGACTACAACAATTCCGGACAGCAAAAAAATATCGCCGAAAATACTTACCACGCCTTCTGTAAACATCTGATTTAAGGACTCCACATCCGATGTTACCCTTGTCATTAGCCTTCCTACAGGATTTTTATCAAAAAAACTCAGGGATAATTTTTGAAGGTGGGTGAAAATCTGCGAGCGCAGATCGTACATTAGCTTTTGACCGAGATACTGAGTTATATAAATCTGAAAATATTGAACTCCGAAAATGGCGACCAAAACCAGGATGTAAAGTCCGAGAATTTTATAGAGTCCGTTTAAGTCGCCTTCCTTTATATACGTGTCGATAGCAAGTTTTGTGAGATACGGCCCAGCCAGTTGAAGAAAAGACGCGATAATGATCAGCAGTACCCCTCCAAGAACAAGGTGCTTATAAGGACGCGTGTACATAAACATCCTTTTAAACAATCTGGAGTCGTATACCTTCCCGCTCAATTCATCATCATGCATCATCTGTTTTTGTCCAATCTTCCGAAATGATTCAATGCTTTATCATTAACAATTTATCTGTTTCAAAGATGTTATTATTTTCGCAAACGCCGGCTGATTTCTTCTATTTTGTCCAATGAATAATCAATTTCTTCTTTGGTTGTAAACTTCCCGAAACTGAAACGCAGCGCGCTGTTCAAAATATCAGCCGAAAGCGACATGGCCTCCAGCACATGTGACTGGCGGATACTTCCGGAACTGCAGGCCGAACCGACAGAGGCGGCAATTCCCGCCATATCAAGATTTAACAGAAAACTCTCATTCGCAATTCCCTTAAATGCGACATTACTGATATATGGCGAACGTTCTGATGCATCACCGACAATATAACAATCATGGATTATTTTTCTAAGTTCTGATTCAAAATAGCTTTTCAGACCGGACACTTTTTTAGCATCTTCTTCCGCATTCACCAACAATTTTACCGCTTCGCCAAATCCCGCGATTCCGGTCATGTTTTCAGTTCCGGCTCTGCGGTTTGCTTCCTGCCCACCACCGAATGAAATGGAATCGAGCATGGCGCCATTTCGCGCGTAAAGCGCGCCGATGCCCTTGGGTCCATAGATTTTATGCGCCGATACCGTCAGAAAATCGGCTTTCAGGTTTTTTACAGAAAACGGTATTTTACCAAACGCCTGTACCGCGTCAGTGTGAAACACGATATTTTTTTCTTTGCAGAGATCGGCAATTTTACCAACCTGATTGATAATGCCCGTTTCATTATTTACGAACATTACTGACACCAGGATTGTCCTGTCCGTTATGAACGGGATGATGTCTTCCGTTCCCACAACTCCGCTCTTTCCCGGCCGAACAATTGTAATTTCAAACCCTTCCCTTTCAAGAGCTTTTGCGGATTCGATAACAGAAGGATGCTCAATCGCCGAAATAATGATATGCCGTCCTTTTGATTTTGCGGCTCTTACCGCCCCGATCAGCGCCATATTATTCGCCTCTGTGCCGCCTCCCGTAAAAATTATTTCCTTCGGCATACAATCCAGACTGGCGGCGAGTGAATCCCTTGTTTCCTCAAGCTTAATTTTTGCAGCTTGTCCGAAGCGGTGAATGCTTGACGGATTTCCCCAATTGGATTTTGTCCATTCAAGCATTGCGTTCAGAACATTTTTTTCGACCGGTGTGGTCGCGCTGTAATCCAGATATACTTCCATGAAATTTTTACCATTTTTTTTTATGTTGTCATCAGCTGTTTCTGAACGTAAATTTTGTCTATTAACTGATTAACAACCTCATTTAAACCTTTTGCGTTGAATTTTTATTGCATCGGCATTTTATTTTTATAAATCAACAAAGGCGGCAAAATGAAAAAGCTCCTTTTTCTCATTCTGGTCTTTTTTTGGTTTACTCCATCAAATGGCGCGTTCGAACCCAAAGGGTACGGCACGAATTACACCGGCAGCGGTATGACCGGTATCGCATCCCAGGACATCGCTTTCGATGTTTTTTTGAATCCCGCGAAACTTTCTTTGACACAAACCGCGTCATTCGATTTATTTTACCGTAATTTTTACGGCATCAGCGGACTGAATCAGATAACACTCGGCTCATCATTCAATATTCTGAACGTCCCCGTTGGTTTTGGAATTAACCGTTTTGGCAATTCCTTATACGCCGAAACCGAAACCCGGATCGCGCTGGCAAAAGAAATTGCCGATGCCTTTTCGATCGGCGTCAGCCTGAACTGGTACCACCTTGATATTGACAATTATGGTCAGGCCCAATCTTTGGGGTTCGATATATCCGGATTTTATCAAATCAACCGCCAATTCTCTTCCGCGTTTATTGTCTCAAATCTGAACGAACCGGAAATCGGGCAGGCACAGGAAAAACTGCCATCCTCTTTCAGTTTTGGATTGAGCTACAGCCCCATCAATGAACTTAATCTAAATATTGATCTCGTAAAAGACAATGAGTTTGACTTTGATTATCGTTTTGGTTTACATTACAACTTATTTCAATCAGTTCAACTGCTGACCGGATTCAGACAGGTTGTTCACAGTTATTCGGGCGGCATCCTGATGAAAAAGAATCATATAAACATTGGTTACGCGCTTGAATATCACCCGGATCTTGGAAGCAGCAACACAATCAGTTTTGGCTATGAATTGTAAATCGTTATTATATATCCTTTTATTTATTTCCCCATCGATTATTTCAGCTCAAAACAATTATGACCGTGAACTTTCAGCCAACAAATCAAAACTGGTAAACATTAAACAGGAAATCCAAAATTTAAGGAATCAAATCTCCAAATCCAAAATTGAAGAATCTTCCATAAGTACTCAGATCCAATTGATTGATAAAGAAGTCGCGCTTATTTCACAGGCGAAGGGCCTTCTGGAGACACAGAGACGTATTATAGACAACCAGATCGCTGCGACAAACCGGCAGATTAAATCAACCCGGAAGCAACTTGAAGAATCCAAGAAGCTTTTTGCCGAGAGAATGGTTTATTTTTACAAATACGGTAAAATACGCAACATTGAACTCATACTGACATCGGCATCCTTTAATCAGGCATTAATCCGTTATCGCTACCTTAAACTGATCGCGGAGCAGGATGAACGCACTCTGGCTAGTATTGAAAGAAAAAAGCGGCAAATTGAAAATCTAAAAGCCAGAATGAATGAAGATCTGGAGCATATGAAGCTGACTATTAAGGCAAAGGAAAAGGAAGAATCTCAATATCTCAGCCGTAAATCCGAAAAAGCTGCTTTTCTGAAAAAAATCCGCTGGAATCAGTCACTCTATCAGAAGCAGCTCGACACCAAAGAACAGGAACGGCAGCAATTGAATTCCTTCATACTGACACTCGAGCGTCAGAGACGTCTTAAGGAAAACAATAAAACCGCGGATGATATCCCTGAAATGGACTTTGATGATTTCGGTAAAGCAAAAGGCCGGCTTCCCTGGCCGGTAAAAGGAAAAATATTAACTAAATATGGAAAACAGCGTGATCCTTATTTAAAAACATATGTCAATAACACGGGAATCGAGATCGAAAGCTCTCTGGGAACTCCGGTAAGATGTGTTTTTACCGGTGTCGTAAGGATGATTACCTACATGTCCGGTTACGGCAATACGGTAATTATTGACCATGGCAATGGTTATTATACCGTGTATTCGCATCTTGATGAAATTTATGTGGAAAAGGGAGATATTCTTCAAACCGGTCAGACGCTAGCGACCGTCGGGGACTCAGGATCTTTATCCGGTACCAAACTGCATTTTGAGATTTATGGGAAACAGATTACCTACAATCCTGAATCATGGCTGCAATGATAATCTAAAAACGCTTTCTTCTGCCGTCACGAACAGACTGATCACCGGTGTGAATTGAACACTTTTCCTTTGGTTGATAGCTGATATTAAACAACTCTTCATAACGTTCCGGACAGTATGGACCCGCTAGCTGTTTACTCTCCTTGCAGATTTCAAGCCTGATCACACCAGGGGCTTCGGCAAAACTGCCCTGGGTAAATTGAACCGAATCATACACCGACTTCATAAAATCACCCCAAAACGGCAAAGCCGCGACCGCTCCGGTCATTTTCTTTCCTAAGGTCAGTTTGAAATCATCAAGTCCAACCCATACACCGGCTACGATATCAGGAGTGAATCCCACAAACCAGGCATTTGTATTGTCATTGGTGGTTCCGGTTTTTCCACCGGCCGGAACATAAAAGTTATAATCCCGGCGGACACCATATCCTGTACCCCGCCTGATCACATCCTGTAACATATCATTCATAATATATACGGTTTCAGGAGACAGAACTTCTTTTCTATCGGTTTTAGCCTGATAAATAATATTGCCGTTTTTGTCCTCAATTTTCAAAATGGAAATCGGATTAACATGTACACCATTATTGGCGAACGTACCATACGCCGAAATCAGCTCAAGAGGGATCACATCCGAACTTCCCAGGGCCAGCGACGAAAAAGCCCTTATATCCGTGGTAATTCCCATACGGTGCGCGTATTGAGCCACCAGAGCCGGAGTTATATCAGCAATCAGACGGACCGCAACCAGGTTGACAGAGCGGTAAAGCGCTTCCCTGATCGTCATCAATCCGCTGACAGTCCCTTCATAATTTTCGGGAGTCCATCGTGTGCCGTCGGGGTTAATTTCTACTGTAGGCTGATTCAGATATTCATCTGCCGGAGTATAACCATTATCGATGGCGGCTGTGTACAAAAATGGTTTGAAGGCTGATCCCGGCTGTCGTTTTGCCTGAGTGACCCGGTTGAACTTTGATTTTTCAAAATCGCGGCCGCCTACCATGGCCAGAATTTGTCCGTTATGCGGATTAAGCGCCGTAAAAGCGATTTGCATCGTTGTTAATTCGTTGAAAACTGAGTCGGTCATCGTCTTTCGCATCTCATCAAACGCCTGTTGATTTCGGACCCGCTCCTGGAGGCCATCAATATTTTTTTGTATTGCTTCTTCCATTAACTTCTGCATGCGGATATTAAGAGATGTATAAACGCGCAATCCGTCTTCATAGACATTAACATGGAGCGAATCCTGAAGCATATTTAACTGACGCCGGATAAACTCTGTATAATAAGGCGCTACTTTCATCTCATGAGGATCGTTTAGAGTCATGCTCAGAGGCAGTTCCTTTAAACTATCGAATTCCACCTTTGTCAGATTTCCGTTATCCATGAGTGTGCTGAGCACAACATTCCGCCTTTGGACGGCCCGTTCCGGGTGCCGTATTGGCGAATAACGGCTTGGGCCTTTTAGCAATCCAATCAATAAAGCGGATTCTTCCACATTCAGCTCTTCTACGTTTTTGTCAAAATATCTGCGGGCTGCAGCCTGTATACCGAAAGCGTTATTTCCGAATGAGTTGACATTCAAATACATCTCAATAATTTCATTCTTGGAATACGAGCGTTCTATCTGTATTGCCGTCATCGCTTCTTTTAGTTTTCGCGCAAAGGTCTGCTCAAGGCCGAAATACAGGTTTCTTGCCAGCTGCATTGTAATTGTGCTTGCACCCTGCTTAAATCCCAGATGGGCGATATCAACTGCGACCGCCCTGACTATTCCGGCTAAATTTATTCCCCAGTGTGAATAAAAATCACGGTCTTCAGTAGCAAGCAGCGCTTCAAGTACGGGTTCCGGAATTTTATCAAAGGGTGTATATGTTCGGTTATATGTGAAGAATGAGTGAAGGACTTCACCATCAGCCGAATAGACCTGGGTCGCGATAGCAGGATCAATTCTTTCAAGTTTTGTAAGAGAAGGTAAATCATTGCTCAGATAGTATAAATATCCGATTCCGCCTACTATAAACAGGGCCAGGATTCCGGCAAAAATCAGCGTTTTGTTTTTCGAGCCCTTAATTTGGTTTGTACTGGTGGTCATGGAAGATTGGCTCTGATTTTTCATTATTTTAATCAATGTTTGTGTACCGCGTTTTTTTCTCTTCATAAGTCAGGAACTTTTTTATTTTAAATTTACTTTAACAAGCGATTTATGCAAAAATATTTATTCAAAGAGTTCTTATAATTTTTGAACTTAATTAATTAAATTTTTCAAATCAAGGCATATTCCCGGGAAAGAGATCAATTAAATCTTGTTATTTCAGTTATTAACCCATAAATTTAGCGACTTATTATGAAAAAAATTATCTACATATCCGCAGCCGTCATTATATCTTTAAACGTAACAGGCTGTACTTCATCCAAAAAGCTGGTTCCATCGGAAGCGGCGACGGAAACGGTTTCATTAAAAGCGCGCGACCACTATCTGCAGGGCTTGTTTCTTCAGATGGAAGAACGCTTCGAAGAAGCATTTGTTCAATTTGACCAGGCGCTATTGTATGACTCAACATCCGCGACCATACACAACAGCCTGGCCTATAACCGTATGAAACTCGGTAATTACGACACTGCTCTCTATTATCTTGAAAAAGCCGCCCGACTTGATTCCCTAAACGAGGAAACCCTGCAATTAAAAGCGGAATGTTATTTTAGGCTGAAACAGGATGACAAGGCCATCACGGCATACAAAGAACTGCTCAGGCTGAATCCATATAACGAGGATGCCCGTAATTTTCTGCTCTTCCTTTATGAAAAGAATCAGGACGAGATGGCAAAGGCGCAGCTTTACGAACAGCTGATAGACTTGTACGGTAGTGACAGAAAAATCCTTGAACAAATCGCCAACATCTATTTGCGAAATATGCAGCACGATAAAGCTATTCATTATTATAACGAGATATTAAAATCAGATTCGACCGACGCGGGGATCTGGTATATGCTCGGTCGAATTGAGGAAAACCGTCAGAATTTTGATGAGGCGAAAAATTATTACAACAGAGCGGTCACATATAAACCTGATTTTATCGACGCGATTGAACATCTTGCCATGCTTTACCGGCGTGAACAGGAATGGCAAAAAGTAATTGATCTTTATCAGCCGCTTTTTAAAAGAGATTCCACGGATCTTTCATCAAGAATTATGATTGCTGAATCTAAATTTTACCTTGAAGATCTTGTGGAAGCAAAGAAGCTGTTATTACCGGTTATTAACACTCCGGGGATTCCCTGGGGCGCCTTTGACATTATGGGCCGCATCGAACTGAATGCGAAAAACCACGATGCCGCAATCGGATATTTCAGAAAAATCATCAAAGAAGACAGAAAAAATCGTTTCGGCTGGCTTTATCTGGGATTTACCTACAATGATATGGACAGCTTGAAAAAAGCCGAAAAGATCTATTCTGAGGCCATTGAAGAACTACCTGAGGACGCCTCATTATGGACATTTTATGGAATCACTCTTCAGGAATTAAAAAAATACCGGGAAGCTATTCCTCCTCTGCAAAAAGCGCTTGAGCTTGAACCGATGAATTTCAATGCTTTATCAACGTTGCCTGTTGTATATGAATCACTCAAGATGTACACCCAGTCGGACAGTCTTTATGATGAGGGCTTGAAGCGCTTCCCCGATAATCATCTTTTACTCAATAATTACGGCTATAGCTTATCCGAAAGAAATATCCGCATGAATGATGCTCTCGCCATGGCGCAGAAAGCGATCGAGGCTCAACCGGATAATCCCGCTTATCTTGATACCGTGGGTTGGATCTATTACAAGCTGGGTAATCTTGAAGAAGCTGCCAGGAATATTGAGAGATCCATTCAGGTAAGAGAAACTTCCTCCGTAGTGCTGGATCATCTCGGAGATATTTACTATGAAATGGGGAAATTGATTGACGCGAATATCCTTTGGGAAAAAGCGCTGGAGCTTGAACCTGACAACGAAA
Organism: Calditrichaceae bacterium; assembly: GCA_050178385.1. GTDB lineage: Bacteria > Calditrichota > Calditrichia > Calditrichales > JBFXGD01 > JBFXGD01. Next base: position 2,006 of record JBFXGD010000096.1, on the reverse strand, counting down.
ACGTAAAAACTAAACTGGAAAAAAATAAATAATGTATAAATTTTTAATATTAACGGTTTTCATATTCGCAATTGGATGTTCCACCGCAAAAACCAATATTAAGCCGGACCTTAATAAGATAACTTACCGGGAACTTCTTCAGAATAATGTCGCGTGGCAAAATTCAATTACATCTCTCTCAGGCGAGACCCGTATCACACTGGATTCTCCTCAGTATTCCGGCAATTTTTCAGCGCGTATCGCGCAAACCGGCAGTGATTCGCTTCTAATCGCCGTGACGGGGCCGTTCGGCATGAATCTCGGAAAAGTTTTTCTGGCTAAAAATCGATTTGTTTTTTATAATCAGGTAATGAACCAATTTTATACAGGTTCGAAAATTGACTTTGAAGGGCGCAATTTTTTACAGTTTCCTCTCGAGATTACTGAATTACAATCGGTATTTGTCGCGCAGGATAAATTTGACGTTCTTGAAAAGAAATTGTTTGAAATTCGTGACAACGCATACTATCTGGAGGCTGCCAATGGTGAGGCGGTTTACCACATTTGGTTTGACGCGGCGACATATCTGATAAAAAGGATTGAATTATTCCAGGATGAACACCTTATATATTATAAGGAATATGATAAATTCAATAAAATTAATGATACTTATTTTCCGATGGCAATAAACTTTGTAAGACCTGATGAAAAACAGGGGATATCTATTTATTTTTCGAGCCTGGATATCAACAAACCTGTTGATTACAAATTGTTTGATATAAAAATATCTGATAACGCCAGTCAGATAGACCTTTCACTTGAAAACTAAATAAACCGGGAATTTATATGGATTTATCGATCGTCATCCCCTTATATAATGAAGTAGATTCATTAGCATTGCTGACCGAAGGTATTGTCTCCCGGATAAACAGCCTGAATAAAAAATTTGAGATTATATTTATTGATGACGGCAGCTCCGACGGTTCTTTTGACGAGCTTATGAAATTAAAAAAAGAACACCCTGAACTCAGAATAATTCAATTCCGGAAAAATTATGGAAAAAGCGCTGCGCTCTCTGAAGGATTCAAAAGAGCGAATGGTGATATTGTAATAACGATGGACGCGGATCTTCAGGATGACCCGGCCGAGATTCCCAAACTTATAGAAAAAATTGAAGGCGGGCTTGATCTTGTTTCCGGTTGGAAGAAGAGACGTCATGATCCGATAACCAAAACGATTCCGTCAAAATTATTTAATTCCACTACCCGCCTGATTACCGGAATAAAAATTCATGATTTTAACTGCGGTCTCAAAGCATACCGTAACGATGTCATCAAATCGATTCCCGTATATGGCGAGCTTCACAGATATTTGCCGGTTCTGGCTCATTGGCAGGGTTTCCGAATAGGAGAAATCACCGTTACGCATCACGCGAGAAAATTCGGAAAAACTAAATTTGGAATCAGCCGGTTTTTTAATGGCTTTTTTGATTTGCTTACGGTTATGTTTATTACCCGTTTCCGGCAAAAACCACTGCATTTGTTTGGTTTTTTCGGACTTGTCTCAATGTTTATCGGTTTATTAATCTCATTGTATCTGACCATTCTCTGGTTTCAGGGAAATAGCATCGGTCAGCGCCCTCTTTTGTTCCTTGGTGTTTTGATGTTGATTGTTGGTGTTCAATCGTTTTCTTTAGGACTGATCGGTGAGATGCTGACCAGCACGCGGGACGATTCCATCGATTATTCCATCAAAAAAGAGATAAACTAAACTTCTTACCGAGATAACATCCACATGACTGATCGACAATACCGATTCTTTTCTGTTCTAATTCCTTCGTTTAATCGCGCCGATGAAATTCATGAACTACTAAAATCATTCAGATATATTGATTTTTCCGGCGATCAGTTCGAAATAATTATCGCAGACGATGGTTCGACAGACCGGACACGGGAAATTGTTGAATCTTTTATGCAGACCGCGGTCTATTCGCTCAGGTATGTGAGCCAGAAGAATCAAGGTCCCGG
>JBFXGD010000095.1:0-13296 GCA_050178385.1 Calditrichaceae bacterium | reverse complement strand
GATTTTTATCTTCACAGGCAGATCTGGATAAGAAATTTGAAGCGAAACCTGAAGCTAACGCGACTCCGGATGAAGTTGTCAAATTCCTCCAGAGCAAAGGACAGCTTGTTGATTTCTAAACAAAGGAAATTAACAAACTGTGTTAATCATTCGTGTATTTAATTATATTTTAATCAAGAGGAGTTAGATAATGTTAAGAAGATTTTCTACCATGAGTCTCATGTTGCTGTTTGTACTCATGAGTACCAACCTTTTTGCAGGTAAAATTAATGATGATTTTAGTCTTTCAACAACATTACGATACCGCTATTGGGTTAATGACGGATTGATGAACGGAACAGGCAATGAATTCAAATTTGATCGCGCATATATTACCATGAAATACAAATTAGCGGATAATATTAAAGCCCGTTTTACGGTGGATTTCACCCACAAAAACAGATATGATACCGGCTATTATCCTGACGGAACATCCTACAGTAAATTAATCAACGAAGGAACCCGCTCAAGAATTAAGTATGCATATCTTGAATTCACAAACTTTCTTGGTGTCGAAAATGTTGATATGATCTTTGGTAATTACGAACAACCAGGGCCACAGAGTTATCATGGCACCATCGAAAACAGCTGGCTTGATCGCTACACTTATGATAACGCCGTTGCTTTCCCTGAAGGTTTCAGTTCAGCAGTGACAGGTCTTATGGCCACATATAACCTTCCGAACAAATTGGGCTACACTCGTTTAGCTCTTTCAAACAAAAATACGTATAACTATGCCGGCGATGACAACAAAGCTAAAAATATCGGTTTTGATGTATGGCTGCATCCGGTCCAGGGCTTCACAGTATTTGGTTGGGGAATTATGGATTATATGTATTCAGGCAATAATGAAGAACATAACGATGCTTTCGGTGGTGGTATTGAATACGCTGTTGCCGATCAGTTTGACGCCGGTGTTGAAGTTGATCTGGGCCGTTCAACAATCAAGAACGCCGCTGGCGATACACCATCCGGTCTTTCATATATGGGCTATGTAAATTATGATTTAAACCCTAATATGATGCTGCTTGCTCAGGCGGGTATTCATGATCCTGATACAGATGTTGATGATGATGAAATCACAATGTTTCTTGGTGGTGTTAATTATAAAATCGTCGGCAGCTGTATGCTGATGTTTAACGCGAAAGCAGAAAATTATAAACCTGCACCCGGCGCGGATTCTGAAATGGATATGACTTATATTACTCAGTTACTGATCGAATTCTAACAACGGAATCTGGGATTATAAAGACTTTCCCCATGGTTTAACCGCTATGGGGATAGTCTTTATTTGAATTTCAAAAAAGATGTTTCACAAAATTCTGCAGGCACCAGCCTGTTTTAGTTTAGAAATCAGGGAAAAAATGACGGATAAGATTAAAACAATTACCAGCGTAGGAATCGATATAGGGACAACTACGACTCAGGTCATTTTTTCATCTTTACAATTAATGAATCGAGCGCCGGTGACGCAGGTTCCAAGATACGAATTTATTGACAGAAAAATTATTTTTGAGAGTCCTGTCTATTTTACACCGCTTTCTGATGACGATACGATCGATGAAATTAGTCTTCTGGAGATTATTAAAAAGGAATATGCCAGTGCCGGATTCTCTCTCACTGAAATTGAAACCGGCGCGATAATAATAACGGGAGAGACGTCAAAAGCGGCCAATGCAAGAGCGGCTTTGATTAATCTTACTGAAAGTTTGGGTGATTTTGTTGTGGCGACAGCCGGGCCTCATCTTGAATCTATTATTGCCGGCAGGGGCGCCGGGAGCGATGTGTTTTCAGAAAAGAATTTAACCAGGGTGCTCAACATAGATATCGGTGGCGGGACTTCTAACTATGTGGTCTTTAATAATGGACGCGTGGAAGATACCGCTTGTCTCAATGTGGGGGGAAGACTGATTGAACTTAACAATGATGGCGGGATAAAAAAAATACATCAGCCGGCACTTACTTTAATAAAAGAACTCATCCCGCAATTTAAAGAAAATTACAGCACTTTATCCCGGGCGGATATTCAGCTTATTGTAGATAAAATGGCTGATTTGATTATGGAATGTGCCCAGGGAAGTCCGTCCCCTCCGGGAACAAAACTCTTAATGACAGAACCTTTGAAAATTAATGATGAATTTAAATATATATCTTTTTCAGGTGGGGTGGGAGATTGTATGTATCATCCGGAAAGCCGGGCGGATAATTCCGGAAAATACGGAGATATTGGTCCGATGCTGGCAAAATCGTTGCTTGCACATCCCTATTTGCAAAAGCTAAACATCTTACAGCCAAAACAGACAATAAGGGCGACAGTAATCGGAGCAGGCGCGCATACTCTTTCTTTGAGTGGTAGTACAATCTGGCTTCAGTCGGATAGATTGCCGATGCGTAATCTGCCGGTGGTTTTTCCGGTTATCAATTGGAAAGAGGATACTCCGGAATTGAGCGAGGCTATCCTTTCAGGGCTTAAACGTCAGGATTTGGATCCCGCGGTTGATGAGTATATCATTTATCTTTCTGATGAAATGCCCGTTAAGTATAAATTTATCGCTCAGTCGGCGAAAGAGCTGGGAGTCTTCTTTAAAGCTCATACAAATGAAGATATTCCTGCCTTGATTATGTGTAACAATGATATTGGCAAAGTAATGGGCATGGAACTGGCTCCATTAATCCTGCCAAAAAAACTGGCTGTAATCGATGAAGTGAATCTGAAAGAGGGAGATTATGTAGATATCGGAAAAAGTTATTTCGGCGGGGAAATCGTTCCGTTAACGATAAAATCGCTGGCTTTTCCGGCCTAATTTACACAGGAGAAATAAATGAAATTATCAGCACAAGTCTTCGGCACTACATACCAATTCAGAGACGTGAAGGATGTTCTCGCGAAGGCGAATGAACATCGTTCCGGAGATGTGTTGGCTGGAGTTGCTGCAGCCAGCTCTCAGGAAAGGGTGGCTGCAAAATATGTTCTAAGCAATTTAACCCTGGCTGACCTGAGAAATAATCCGGTTGTGTCTTATGAGAAAGACGCGGTAACAAGAATTATTCAGGATGCCGTAAATGAACGTATTTATGAGTCAATCAAAAATTGGTCGGTTTCAGAACTTCGTGAATTTATTCTGAGCAATGAAACAACACTCGAAGACATTCAGCGTTTGCGGAAAGGGCTGACTTCGGAAATCGTCGCGGCTGTCGCGAAAATAATGACGAATCTCGATTTGATGATCGGAGCCAAAAAGATGCCGGTCATTGCGAAAGCTAATTCTACAATCGGGTTGCCGGGAACTTTTGGATGCCGGCTTCAGCCAAACGACACCCGGGATGATGTAAAAAGTATTACCGCGCAAATCTATGAAGGTCTTTCTTACGGGGCGGGCGATATTCTAATCGGAATCAATCCGGTTATCGATACACCTGAAAATATTCATAAATTACTGGACCTTACTAATGACATCATGGAAAAATGGTCTATTCCCACTCAAAATTGTATTCTGGGCCATGTGAGTAATCAGGTCGAAGCGATCAAAAAAGGCGCTCCTGCCGGATGTATATTCCAAAGTCTGGCCGGTTCTGAAAAAGGTTTGAAGGAGTTTGGTGTTACTGTCCAGATGCTGGATGAAGCCTATGCCGTGGGAAAAGAATATTGCCGGATCGCCGGATCAAATATGATGTATTTCGAAACAGGTCAGGGATCAGAACTTTCAGCGAATGCGCACTATAATTCAGATCAGGTAACAATGGAAGCCCGTTGTTACGGACTGGCTAAACATTTTAATCCGTTTATGGTAAATACCGTAGTCGGATTTATCGGACCGGAGTATTTGTACGACAGCCGTCAGATTACAAGAGCCGGTTTGGAAGATCATTTTATGGGAAAACTAACCGGAGTTTCGATGGGCGCTGACGCTTGCTATACCAATCATGCCAATGCCGATCAAAACAGCATGGATAATCTGATGGGGGTTTTGGCGAGCGCGGGTATCAATTATGTTATGGGTGTGGCTGCCGCGGATGACATTATGCTTAATTATCAGTCCACGAGTTTTCATGATACTGCGGCGGTGAGACAGCTTATGGGTTACAAACCGAGTCCGGAATTTGAAAAATGGTTAGAGAAAATGGGCATTTGGGAGAATGGAAATCTGACTCCAAAAGCCGGTGATCCCTCAATTTTCTTTTAAAATATAGGTGGAGCAATGGATAATAAAAAAATTCAGGATATAGTAGATGTTGTTCTTGCAGAGTTGAAGGTTCATGAGAATAAACCCGAAACAAAGGAATCAACAGCACCGGAAAAAACTGCGGTTGATCCGGTTAGTTCAGTTTCCGATGGAGTCCTTCCTGAGCTTGGCAGTGATGAATTTAAAAAATGGATAGGAGTGGAAAAACCGCATAATGAAAAAGCGCTAAAAGATTTACGCGCGTCATCGGTCGCCAGGGTATGTGTCGGTCGCGCCGGAGCGAGATTAAGAACAAATACGCTTCTCCGTTTCCTTGCCGATCATTCGAGGTCGAGAGATACGGTGTTTAAAGAAGTCCCGCAGGAATGGATCGAAAAAAGCGGGATGTTTATGGTTCAAACTCAGGTGAAAGATAAGGATGAATATCTTACCAGGCCGGATAAAGGGCGTCGTCTTCAGGATGAGGCAAGGAAAACCATTCTTGAAAAATGCCAGAAAAATGTCCAGGTGCAGGTTGTTCTTTCAGACGGATTGAGCACAGACGCGTTAACAGCCAATTTTGATGAAATTCTGCCGCCGCTCCTGAATGGATTGAAAACAACCGGTTTAAACGCCGGGATACCTTTCTTTGTTAAGTATGGCAGAGTTAAAATGGAAGACGAAGTTGGTGAATTACTCGACGCCGATGTCGTTGTCCTCCTGGTTGGTGAAAGACCCGGACTTGGGCAGTCAGAGAGTTTGAGCGCTTACATTGTTTACAAACCGACTGTAGAGGGTACTGTGGAATCTGATCGTACCTGTATCTCAAATATTCACAACGGAGGTACGCCGCCGGTCGAAGCAAGCGCCGTGATTGTGGATACGGTCAAACGTATGATAGAGCAAAAAACCAGCGGTATCAATTTACGATAAAATCTATTAATCGGGAAAGAATATTATGGCTATTTTAGATGAAATCAGAGCGAATGTGCTCGCAGTTCGTTTAATCGCATCAGTTGACAGAGGATTTGCGGAAAAATTATCATTAAAACCGAATCAAAGATCTTTGGGGCTGCTGACCTGTGATATAGATGACGCCTGTTATGTCGCCATAGATGAGGCGACAAAAAAAGCGGAAGTGGAAGTCGTTTATGCCAAATCTTTTTATGCCGGCGCAGCTCACGCGAGCGGACCGCTTTCCGGTGAAATTATCGCTATGCTGGCGGGACCGACACCCGGAGAAGTGCGGGCCGGACTGGATGCCGCGATCGATTACATCAAAACGGATGCGATATGGTATTCGGCAAACGAAGCAAATTCACTGGCTTTTTTCCCGCATCTGATTGCGCGTACGGGAACTTACCTGTCAAAGGTGGCCGGTATAGATGAAGGTTCCCCTTTGGCATATTTAATCGCGCCGCCCCTTGAAGGCACATACGCGATAGATGCGGCTTTAAAGGCCGCGAACGTGGAAGTGAAAGAATGGTTCGCTCCACCGTCAGAGACAAATTTTACCGGCGCGCTGATGACGGGTACTCAGGCTGCCTGCCAGGCGGCATGTGACGCTTTTCGTGATGCAGTGTTGTCAGTAGTGCGGAATCCCATACAGATTGGATAAGAATGTTGAACTCATATGGATTTATCGAGACAAGGGGATTGACAGCAGCGATAGAAGCCGCTGATGCCATGGTTAAGGCCGCTAAGGTACATATAATCAAGGTTAAAAAAAGCGGTGGCGCGTTGATTACAGTCATTGTCGAGGGAGATTTGGCTGCATGTCAGGCGGCAGTTGATGCCGGTAAAAGCGCGGCGCAATGTATTGGTAAAGTTGTGTCGCACCACGTGATCGCCCGACCTGTGGATGATACTGAATTTTTAGTAAAGCAGCTATTGACGGGTAATTTTCGGGGGAAAAGGCAACAGGAAATTACCAATAGTAACAAGACCCGGAATCCAATAAAAGAGAAGCAAGCCAAAAAGATGCCGGTATCGGGAAAGAAACCCGACAATTCTCAAAAAATATTGGCTTTGCTTAGATCCGATCAAACAGGTCTTACTCTGCAGGAGATATCAGACAAGCTTGGAGTAATTTTAACGGAAGTCCGTAAGGTTATCAAAAAATTAGTTGATTCAAAATTGATTGAGAAGGTTCATCAGAAATACTACCTGATGGAAAATTAAAATGAAGCTGATCATCATTATCAATAATAAAGGCGGGGTGGGTAAAACCACGAGCGCGGTGAATATCGCCTCCTGGTTTGGTCAAATGGGTAAAAAAACCCTGCTGGCTGATATTGATCCTTCTTCGAGCGCGTCGAGTCACCTTGGTCTTATTAAACAAGACATGGAATTTAATACGATCTGTGATTATCTGATAAACAAGGAAGATAACATAAAAGATTATATTCAAAAAACGGAATTTAAAAATTTATGGTGTCTGCCTTCCGAACCGTCTTTAAGTGATTTTTATGATGAATTACAGCAGGATGAAAAAATATCATTCTTCATAAAAAAAGAGGATATCCCCGCTGAATTTGAATATGTGATTTTTGATTGTCCGCCCAATATGGGTTCTTTGTCACTCAACGCGCTCGCGGTTTCAGACTATGCCCTTATACCGGTGCAAGCTCAATATATAGCGCTTTCGGGGTTGGAACTAACATTGAGTTTGCTTGAAAAAGTAAGACGGAGAATTAATCCTGAAATTAAGATACTTGGTCTGTTTGGAACACATTTTGACAAGAGAACAAAAGTTTCGGTCCAGGTAATGGAACAACTCAGGAGCCGTTTCGGTGAGCAGGTTTTTAAATCGGTTATCGGGATCAACAGTAAACTCAGTGAAGCGTACAATCAAAAAATGCCTGTTTCCTATTTTGACAAACGCGCGAGCGGAAGCAGGGACTATGAATTGCTGTCGAAAGAAATCATTAAACGCGTGAGGGAAGATGAAAGACATTAACGATTTATCCGGGAAAGAACGTATCATTCAGGAATATGTCCCGGGGAAGCAGGTCACTCTTGCTCACATGATTGCTCATCCGGGTGAAGATCTCTGCAAAAAAATTGGAGTTCCTTATGTGAACGCGATCGGAATAATGACGCTCACACCAGGTGAGACAGCGATTATCGCCGGAGATATAGCTCTTAAAGCGGCCAGCGTGGACATAGGTTTTCTGGACCGGTTTACCGGCGCCCTGGTCTTCTACGGAGAAGTCGGGGCGGTTGAAGAATCGTTGATTTCAGTAAATCAGGTCCTAAGCAGTATTTTGGGATATACACCATGTGAGGTTACAAAAACCTGATGAAGAAGAAACCAGATAATTTTATGCTGATAGGAACAACAGGTGTTGGCAAATCAACCCTGTTTAATGCTCTGCTAAACCGGGATGAAGAAGTGATTAAAACGCAGGCGATGGTTTATCATGATGAACGTACTATCGATACGCCGGGAGAATATCTTGATAATCCCAGATTATACACGGCATTGATCTCAACCATGACCGCGATCGATACCATTTTATATGTGCATCAAAGTAATGTGGTCGAGCATAAAATGCCTCCGGGCCTGTTCACAATTTATAATAACCGGGTCATTGGTGTCATTTCAAAAATTGATCTGCCTGACGCCCGGGTGGAAGAAGTCCGGGAATTGCTGAAAGAGTATGGTATCATAGAAAATATATTTGAAGTTTCAGCGCTGGAGAGCAAAACGATAGATAAACTTAGAAAATACCTCATAGAGAGAAATCATATAAACTAGAGTGGGTTTAGAGATGAAAAAATTGATCACCGCATCAAAAATCAGACAGGCAAAGACCGAAGGGATTAAGGAAATCGTCGCGTCAAAAGACAATTCGATTATAACCCCTGAAGCGAAAGACCTTGCAAAAAAGTTCGGAATAAAGATTTCAGAAAAAGTGAATTCATCAATGCCGGCTGTTAAGGAATCCAAAAGTCTTTCTACTCCGGTGAATATTGATGAAAATCTTGTAAGGCAGGTGACGCTCGAAGTTATAAAGAAGTTGCCTGCGAATCAAAGAGATCCGGTAAAAATTAAAGAAATTGTTATGGCCGTGCTGAAGAACGAAAAATATAGTAAGGCTCCTGTAATTCGGCAAGGCAGCGAGCGAAAAGTTGATTCTTCCGGCATTATTTTGATCAAGGGGCAGTCTGTTAAGCTTGAACGATTCGAAGAGGCGGGACCCGATAAAAATATCAGATTGGCTGATGTGGTAACTCATGAAGATGGTTCTCCCATAGCCGCGGGTATTATGGAATGGAAAAAGGAATCTTTCCCGTGGACGCTTACTTACGATGAAGTTGATATCGTTCTGGAAGGTATTCTATCAATAACGATCGATGGCAAGACCTTTGAAGGACATGCCGGAGACATGTTCTACATACCTAAGGGCAGCAGCATAATCTTCGGGACGCCGACGAGAACAAAGGTATTTTATTCAACATATCCGGCAAATTGGGCACAATTGGCAAAAGGTTGATAATTATGAGTCAAAAATTTATTACAGAACTGTGGCTGCGAGATAATTACAGCCTGGGGCACGGAACGGAACTAAATCTTCCCAGGGAAGCAAAACTCACACCGTCTGCGCATGAGTTGTTGCAGGAAAGAAAGATAAAAGTAAAGTTTGTTGATGATGAGGGGCGGGTTTATCTTCCGGCAAAAAATGACGGGAATGTGTCTTCGGAGCAGCCTGTACATCCATTGACCGGCGGGACGAAACGTCCGGACAACGAATGTTCGTTATGCGGCCAGCATATTGAAAATAAACCTGATACGATGACGCACCTGGATAAAAACACACTTGTACCTAAAAACAACTCACGGCTGAAGTTAAGGGGTAAACTGGATACTATTATTGCCTACACGGTTCTGTTGCAAAGTGAATTTGATCCCGATGATAAATACCCGGTGCTGAACAAATATCTCGCTGACATCCGTTCTTATCTGGGCAATATTCTGAAAGCAGAAGTCACAGGTGAAGAATTGCCTCCGGTTTCTATCGGAGATATGGATGAAGAAGTTATTCATGCGATTTCACATAATCCTTTAAAATATCTCGGGCATGACCATATCGTCCCATGCAAAGATCATGGCCTCCGTGTGGCGCATCTGAATTATCTGCGCGCGCTGGTACGGGAAGCAGAAGTCATCGCCGCTGATTTATTTATTGATGAATTATTTCGTGTTTCAAGACAGGATTTAATGAAAGGCTTAAACAGGTCAAGCAGCGCGATCTATGTAATAATGATGATGACCCTAATGGCTGAAAAGGGCAAAGTTGCCGAGAAACCGGAGGCGCGTTAACGATGGCCATTCTTGATAATTTTGCGGCAAAATGCCGTCTAAAACCAAAAACCATTATCTTCCCGGATGCATCGGATATCCGGGTAATTGAAGCGGTAAGACAACTTATCGATGAAAAATTGGCTGATCCGGTACTCGTTGGAAGTCCGTTTGGCATCAGAGAAGAAGCGGACAAGGCAGGAGTGTCAACCCGGGGAATGAAAATAATAGCGCCTCATCAGGATGAAAAATATAAGGAATATACAGAAAAATATTATGAGCTGAGAAAAGAGAAGGGAGTGACCAGATACGACGCGGAAGAAGTCATGAGAAATCCTCTCTATTTTTCAGCAATGTATGTGCGTGATGGCCGTTCTGATATTTGCGTTGGAGGCAATCAGTCAACGACGGCTGATGTTCTTCGGGCCGCGATTCAGATTATCGGTGTGGCGGAAGGCATCAAAACAGTGTCCAGTTTTTTTCTGATGATTCACCCTGACGGGCAGCAGGTTTACGCATTCGCGGACTGCGCGGTCATTCCTGAACCGACATCGGAACAACTGGCGGAAATCGCGGTCACCACTGCCGGGAACTATTTAAATCTGACCGGGATCTCTCCAAAAACCGCAATGCTGTCATTCTCAACAAAGGGGAGCGCGACTCATCCGGCTGTTGAAGAAATTCAGGCCGCTGTGGAAATCGCGAAGAGATTAAAACCTGATTTCATAATCGACGGTGAGATGCAATTCGATGCCGCTTTGATTCCGGCGGTGGCAAAAATCAAAGCGCCGGGGAGCCCTCTGGAAGCCGGAGCGAATGTGTTTATTTTTCCATCGCTGGAAGCCGGAAATATCGGTTATAAAATTGCACAGCGACTTGGCGGATTCAAGGCATTGGGGCCCATGATTCAGGGTCTAAAACATCAGATGCATGATTTATCAAGAGGATGCAGTGTTCAGGATATTATAGATGTTTCAGTAACAGCATCAAGTATGTGAGAAGTATCAATTTTTAGGTATCGATTAGGAGAATTTTATGGAAGCTTTAGGCATGATAGAAACCAGGGGCTTGGTTGGATTGATTGAGGCATCGGATGCCATGGTCAAAGCAGCCAGGGTAAAATTAGTCGGGTACCAGCAGATAGGCGGCGGATTGGTTACCGCTCTTGTCCGTGGTGATGTTGCCGCGTGTAAAGCCGCAACGGATGCCGGGGCCGCCGCTGCGGAGCGAATTGGTGAACTTATCGCGGTTCATGTCATTCCCCGTCCCCATGGTGATCTCGAAGATATTTTTCCGATTAAGATGAACGGTGAAATCATATAAATTGAAATATCAGAAACACATTTATTTTTAAGGAGAACAAAATGGAAGCATTGGGTATGGTTGAGACAAAAGGCCTGGTTGGATTAATCGAGGCTTCAGATGCCATGGTAAAAGCGGCAAGAGTAAAGCTCGTAGCTTATCAACAGATAGGCGCGGGATATGTAACAGCATTAGTCCGCGGAGATGTGGCGGCGTGTAAGGCGGCAACAGATGCCGGCGCCGCTGCGGCAGAGCGCGTGGGTGAATTGGTTGCAGTACATGTCATTCCTCGTCCCCATAGTGATCTAGAAGATATATTTCCGATTAAACTGACCGGTGAAATTAAATAAATATTATCGAAACAATATCCTGAATATCAGGATCGTTCGTAAGGAGAAGAAATGGAAGCATTAGGATTAATTGAGACAAAGGGGCTTGTCGGTTTGATTGAAGCCTCGGATGCGATGGTGAAAGCCGCGAGAGTGGAACTTGTGGCATATCAGCAGATAGGCGCCGGATATGTGACCGCGATGGTTCGCGGCGATGTCGCGGCGTGTAAAGCGGCAACAGATGCCGGCGCGGCAGCCGCGGAGCGCGTAGGTGAATTGGTTTCAGTGCACGTAATACCGCGTCCTGCAGGTGATTTGGAAGATGTTTTTCCGATTAAGCTGAAAAAGAAATCCGGTAAATAACCGATTCCGCTTTCTTTAATGTTGCAGGTTGAAATGAGTGAAAGCGGATGGCTCAATTCGCGAAAAGGTCATTAATCTCAATCGTAGTAAACCGGATAGTGTTCCTGCTTTCGGATGGGTCTATTATTCATAAATAAAAAGAATATATCATGGAATTAGCAAAAGTTATCGGAAACGTCGTTTCCACGGTTAAGATAGAAAGTTTGACGATAGGTAAGTTGCTGCTGGTGCAGTTTGTCGGAGAAAATGGAAAAGCAGAGGGACCTCCTTCTGTCGCGCTTGATACTATCGGAGCCGGGGAAAACGAGTATGTGATTCTTGTTCGCGGAAGTTCCGCGAGGGTCGCTCTTGACAACCGTTCATCTGTAGATCTGACTGTTGTCGGAATAGTGGATACGGTTGTTTCTGCCGGTAAGTATATCTATGACAAGAAATCAGACAAGCAATAGTGAGGTTTATAGAAAATGGAATACTCTTCGCAGGATGTCGCCCGTATTGTTGAGACGGTGATTCAGAAACTGGATAGTAAAAATAACAATACCAGAAGCAGTCACCTGCCCGCAGGAATATTTGAAACATTGGATGAGGCGGTATCGGGCGCGGCAAAAGCGCAAAAAAAGATTCGTAATCTTGAATTACGTTCAAAGATTATCCAGGCCCTTCGTGTTGCCGGAAAAGCGCATGCTAAGGAGTTAGCAGAACTTGCGGTTCAGGAAACAGGAATGGGACGTGTGGATGATAAGATACAGAAGAATATATCTCAGGCTGAAAAAACACCCGGTGTTGAGGACATCAGCCCTCAAGCGTTGTCTGGTGATCACGGCCTGACATTGACCGAAAATGCTGCCTGGGGCGTTATCGCTTCAGTTACGCCTTCGACAAATCCCGCAGCGTCAATAATCAATAACTCTATCAGTATGATATCCGCGGGAAACTCGATTGTTTTTGCGCCTCATCCCTCAGCAAAAAAAGTCAGTCAGAAGGCGATTACTATATTGAACGAGGCCGTTGTAAATGCCGGCGGGCCGGTCGATTTAATGACCTGTGTCGCTGAACCAACGATTGAAGTTGCGCAGCAGTTATTTAAATATCCGGGAATCGGATTGCTTGTAGTCACCGGCGGTGAAGCAGTGGTAGAGGCGGCGAGAAAATCTACAGATAAGCGGCTTATCGCCGCGGGCGCCGGAAATCCGCCGGTCGTGGTTGATGAAACAGCTGATATTGCCAATGCTGCAAAATGTATCGTTTACGGCGCGTCTTTTGATAACAATATTATATGCGCTGATGAAAAAGAGATTATTGCGGTTGATTCAATAACGGATCAGCTAAAAGAAGAAATGAAGAAAAATAAGGCTTACGAATTGTCGCAAAGCCAGGCAGAAGATGTAGCACGCGCGATTCTTATAGATTATCCCGGGCCAAATCCGAAAATCAACCGGAAATGTGTCGGCAAAGACGCGGCGGTAATCGCCAAGGCCGCCGGGTTTGATGTGCCGGAAGACACTCGTCTGCTGTTTACGGAAACAGATAAAAATCATCCCTTTGCGCAGATCGAATTAATGATGCCGGTGATCTCGGTTATAAGAGCGAAAAATGCCGATCAGGCAATTGACTTTGCTGTAGAACTTGAGCGCGGATTACATCACACGGCAGCCATGCATTCAAAAAATATCGATAATCTGCACAGAATGGCCAATGAAATCGATACAAGCATTTTTGTGAAAAACGGGCCATGTCTCGCGGGTCTCGGTTTTGGCGGAGAAGGTTGGACCAGCATGACAATATCGACGCCCAC
>JBFXGD010000094.1:0-13365 GCA_050178385.1 Calditrichaceae bacterium | reverse complement strand
GTTCAAGAGAAATCTCGCGTATAAACTTGTTTTTCATAAGTTGAGTGAGCGGGTTGGTGGAAGATTGCGTTTCTTTATAAGCGGCGGAGCTCCGCTCTCGGCTGATATCGCGGAATTTTTCGGCGCGGCCGGCATATATGTTCTTGAAGGTTACGGGCTCACCGAAACATCCCCGGTGATTTCAGTAAACACTCTGGAAAAATTCAGATTTGGTACCGTCGGTCCAGTGATTCCGAATGTGGAAGTGAAAATTGCAGATGACGGAGAAATATTGACCCGCGGGAATCATGTGATGGTGGGTTATTACAAAAAGGAAGCCGATACAAAAGAAGCAATAGAGCCGGACGGATGGTTCCATACGGGTGATATAGGATTGATAACCGATGAGGGCATGCTTAAAATAACTGACAGGAAAAAGAATATTATCGTCACATCAGGAGGAAAAAATATTGCGCCTCAGATGATCGAAAACCTTCTTATAACCTGTAAATACATCGAGCAGTCAATGGTTGTTGGCGATAAGAGGAAATTCTGCACGGCTGTCATTGTTTGCACGGAAGAACCACTTGCCAAATGGGCAAAATCAAAGAATCTGAAATATAAAAACTATGAAGAATTGATCAGTTTACCGGGTGTAAATGAATTGATTCGGTCGGAAATTGATAAACTGTCATCAACACTGGCCAGTTATGAAACCATAAAGAAGTTCTTCGTTTCTCCGGCGCCGTTTTCAATTGATACCGGAGAATTAACGCCTTCCCTAAAAGTAAAAAGAAAAGTTGTCGAGGAAAAATACCGCAAGGAAATTGATCAGATGTACGCGGTTTAAATACATGACCTTAGAAAAGGGGAGCTGACCGGCTCCCCTTTTTTTATTGAAAAAAATCTGAACTACTCATCAAAATTTCTTAACTTATCGTTAGTAAATTGATTCAATAGAAGAGTTTATTATCGCAATGGGCAAAATTAAAGAACAATTACCGGTCAAGTATTTTACTGCCATAACCTGTCAGCCGTCGATCAGCCTCCAGGAAGTTATCGAAAATATTCAAACACGATTTGGTAAAATCGATTTACAGAGCTCGATATTTGAGTTTGATGGTTTTACAGATTATTACAAATCAGAAATGGGTAATAATCTGAATAAGACATTCGTATCTTTTGAATGTTTGGCGCCCCCCGAAATACTGATTGAGAGAAAAATCCTAACAAACAAACTTGAATACGAATTGTCTGATTCATCAACTCGAAAAATAAACATTGATCCGGGATATGTCACAGAAGCAAAGATGATCCTGGCTACAACAAAGGACTACAGTCACCGGATCTATCTTGGACAGGGCATCTTTGGTGATCTGCATCTGAAGTTTGAGAAAAAATCGTTTCAGCCGCAATTTTGGACCTACCCGGATTACCAGCAGGAATTATCCATCAAATTTTTTAATGAAATAAGAAATATCTATAAACACCAAATAACAGGAGTTCAGTTTGAAACAAATAACATATAAAGACGCTGGTGTGGATATCGCAAAAGGGGAAGAATCGATCTCCGGTTTGAAAGAATCCATTCACTCAACATTCACTCCCAATGTGCTGAGCAACGTAGGCGCTTTTGGCGGCTTATTTGAACTGAATCCTCAGGAATATCAGCATCCGGTACTGGTGTCAAGCACTGACGGCGTTGGAACTAAATTAAAAATTGCTATTTTGGCAAACCGTCATTCGACAGTCGGTCAGGATCTGGTCAATCACTGTATTAACGATATTGCTGTGATGGGCGCGAAGCCTCTGTTTTTTCTGGATTATTTTGCCACGGCGGCGCTTGATTCTTCGGTGTTTACCCAGGTGATCAACGGCTTTACAAAAGCCTGCAGAGATGCGAAAATCGCCCTTATCGGGGGAGAAACGGCTGAGATGCCCGGATTTTATCAGGCCGGCGACTATGACATGAGTGGGACGATCGTTGGAATTGTTGAAAAAAAGCAGATTTTATCCGGCAGTGAAATTCAGAAAGGCGATATTTTGGTTGGTATCCAGTCTAACGGACTTCACACAAACGGATATTCTCTGGCCAGGAAAGTTCTTCTGGAACAATATTCGGTGGATCAATATATTGAAAAGCTGGGAAAATCACTTGCTGATGAACTGCTTCGTGTACATAAAAATTATTTTAATGTAATTCAGGCCATTATCCCGTTCCACGCGAAAGGTTTTTCCCACATTACAGGCGGTGGAATAATCGGTAATACCAAGCGTCTTCTTAAAAGCGGTCTTGATCTGAAAATCAATTGGAATTCCTGGGATACTCAACCCATATTTTCACTGATTCAGGAACTGGGTAATGTACCTGATGACGATATGCGCCGCGCGTTTAATCTGGGTATCGGTCTGGTTGCCGTTTTGCCACCCGGAGAGGTTGATCATGCGCTGAACCATCTCAAATCTCTCGGTGAAAATTCCTGGGTCATTGGTGAAGTAGTTTAATAATCATTAAATATCTTTATCATTAATTTCAAATTAGAATATCTTAAATACTGTATTTAGAAATTTGATTCACTGCGCGAATTAAATTTGCCGGATGTGCTTTTTCCTGTCTAAAGCAAGGGAGAAATATGTTGGTAATTTACTTGATTGTTTTAATAACATTTGTTTAATTAGTAATGATCTCGGAATCTTTCAGATTTTCAATATTTAATTGGCAATGATCCCATGGAGAATTTATGTTAGATGCCTTTCTTATTCTGGTTTTAAGTTATTTAATCGGTTCATTTCCTACTGCAGTTATAGCAGGTAAACTATTAAAAAATATTGATATACGGGATCATGGAAGCGGTAATGCCGGTGCTACAAATGTATTTCGTGTTCTGGGCTGGAAAGCCGGGACAGTCGTTCTTTTGATCGATATGTTCAAAGGATTCGCGCCCGTCTTCTGGATTGCGGGATTGATACACAACAATCCGGAATCTCTTATTTATTTTCAAATACTTGCCGCGTTTGCTGCGATCGCCGGTCATATCTGGACAGTTTTCGCAGGATTTAGAGGAGGAAAAGGGGTCGGTACTTCAGCCGGTGTCTTTTTGGGGCTGGCTCCGATTCCGTTGGTAATAGCTCTGATCTCCTTTGTTGCGGTTGTCTGGATAAGCCGTTATGTCTCACTGGGATCAATTCTGGCGGCTTTAATATTTGTCGCCGCGGTTTTTGTACAGAAATATTTTCTTTTAAAGGATATTCCGGATGTTTTAATGTATTTAAGCATAATCATTGCAGTGCTGATCTGGGTATCCCATCGTTCGAACATTAAAAGACTTATCGCCGGAAATGAGAACAAACTTAGCTTCGGCGGATCAGGTAAAGCTTAAGGGATGATGCGAATAAAATCATCTGATTTAGGGAATGTTAATAACCATATCAAGTCGCAGGAAAATTGATGTAAGCAGGAGAAAGCGGTATGAAAATTGCTGTAGTCGGCGCGGGAAGCTGGGGTACGACACTTGCTCTGGTATTGCATAGTAATCAGCATGAAGTACGTTGCTGGACGAAGGAAGAAAAGACGATTGATGAAGTTAAAAATAATCGGGAGAATACGACCTATCTTCCGGGAATCCCAATACCGGAATCCATCACTTTCACAATGGATATGGAAAAAGCGGTCAATGATGTGGATATGGTTGTCAATGCTGTACCTTCCCAGGTAACAAGGCTTGTAGTGCCGGACGTCGTAAAAGTATTAAATAGAAAAGATCCTATTTGGGTTTCAGTATCAAAGGGAATTGAAAATAAAACATACATGCGAATATCGGAAGTTATACATGAAGCGGGGAATATTCCCCTGGACAAGATCGTCATTCTTTCGGGACCGAGTCATGCCGAGGAAGTGAGCAGGCAAACTCCCACAGCTATTGTCTCCGCATCTGCAAGTATCAAGTCCGCGAAAATTGTACAGGATGCCTTCATGACTCCATATTTTAGAATCTATGCGAATCCTGACGTTATTGGGGTTGAATTAGGGGGTGCCTTAAAAAATATAATCGCTCTTGCTTCCGGCATCTGTGATGGGGCGGGATTCGGAGATAATACCAAAGCAGCCCTGATGACAAGAGGACTTGTAGAAATCAACAGACTTGGATTAGAGCTCGGTGCCCGGAGTGATACTTTCGCCGGGTTGAGCGGCATGGGAGATCTGATTGTAACATGTATGAGCCGCCACTCACGGAACAGGTTTGTAGGCGAACAGCTCGGAAAGGGACGCAAGCTTGATGATATATTGAGTGGAATGGTCATGGTTGCTGAAGGTGTGAAGACCGCTATATCCGCCTACGAAATAGCAGGACAGAGGAACGTCGAAATGCCGATCACTGAACAGGTATATCTAACGTTATTTGAAAATAAATCTGCTCATGAGGCCATGTATGACTTAATGACAAGGGCGTCAAAGATCGAAGATTGGGGATAAAACAGGTTAGGAGCATAAAATGATCAAATCAATTTTATTGCCAATTGACGGCTCTTCTTATTCTGAGGCCGTTATAAGTTACGGACAGTTCATTGCGGAAAAATTTAATGCCATAATTCGCGTGCTGAGCGTGGTGGATATACGACTGTTTGACTGGAGTGTGGCAACAAACGCGGATAATTTTGTTCCTGTAATGCCACCGGCCGGTTTTCAGGCTGAAACTCAAAAAATGCATGATGAAAAAGCGCAGCAGATTCTCGATAAGGCGGCAAATCTACTTAAATCAAAAGGTGTTCAATTCGAACTGACAAAAGTAACCGGTATTCCGGTGGAAGAAATATGCAATCAGGCAAAACAAAATGATATGGTTGTGATGGGGATTCGCGGAGAGTACGAGCGTTGGAGCGATAAATTACTTGGTGCCACAATTGAATCTGTCACCCGTCAGATAAGTAAACCGACAATACTGGTAGAAAAATCATTTGTTCCTTTTGAAAAGATACTTTGCGGTTATGACGGCAGTATTTATGCCAATAAGGGACTGCAATACGCGGCGTTTATGGCGCAGATTCTTTCAATTCCGGTTCAGGTTATAGCCGCGTTCTCTTCAGATGAAGAACGGAAAGTAACCCTTGCTGAGGCGGAACAATATTTAACGCCTTATAATATAGAATTTCAACTCAGACACGAAACAGGGGATGCTTCGGAAGTACTGGTAAATGCTACAAAAACTACCCCAAATCCCGCATTGTTGATAATAGGGAGTTATGGACATTCGCGTCTGAGAGAGGCGGTTCTGGGCAGCACCACTGTTCAGGTAATGCGCGCTGCCGATAAACCGATAATGTTGGCTAAATAGATCCAAAATCCTACGGAGGAATGATGAGCAATAAAATTATGACGTTGAGCCGTCATATTATTGAGGAAGAAAGGAGATACCCCGAAGCTACGGGCGAGTTCACTGATCTGATGAATGATATAGCCTTTGCCGCCAAATTAATTTCTTACCATACAAACAAAGCAGGATTGTTGAATATACTGGGGGAAACGGGTGAAATAAATGTTCAGGGAGAGAAAGTTAAGAAACTGGATATATTTGCGCATGAAACAATGGTAAAAGCACTGGATCACGGTGGAAATCTCTGTGTAATGGCGTCTGAAGAAGTTGAAGACATTATTTCTATTCCCAAAGAATACCCGCTTGGAAAGTATGTTTGTCTGTTTGATCCGCTTGACGGATCATCAAATATTGACGCGAACGTAAGCGTTGGGACTATTTTCTCAATTTACAGACGCGTAACACCCGATGGTAAACCAGGGACTTTGGAAGATTGTTTGCAGGTTGGAAGAAAACAGGTTTGCGCGGGATATGTTGTATATGGTTCAAGTACCATGATTGTCTATACGACCGGTTTCGGGGTCCATGGTTTTACTCTCGATCCGAGTTATGGTGAATTTGTTCTTTCACATCCTAATTTGAAAATTCCGGAAAAAGCAAAAATATATTCGGTAAATGAGAGTAATTTTGATTATTGGGATCAGACCATAAAGAATTATGTTCACTATGTTAAACAGATAGATAAACCCACAGGGCGACCTCTGAACTCAAGGTATATTGGCTCGCTTGTAAGTGATTTTCACAGAAATCTTCTTTACGGCGGGATTTACCTATATCCACCGAGCAGTCTCGCAAAAAACGGTAAACTGCGTCTCATTTATGAAGCGAATCCCATGGCTTTTATAGTTGAACAGGCTGGAGGACGCGCCAGTAATGGTTTAAAAGATATTTTAGATCTTGTTCCGCAGGAACTGCATCAGAGAGTACCCTTGTACATCGGTACGAAATTTGATGTGGATATGATAGAAGAATTCATAAAGAAGCATTGAGATCAAAAACTTCAAAAACGAATATTTAATTTATGAAACCCTTTCATCACTTTGAAAGGGTTTACTTTGTTTTGCGGTGAATAATGACGAGTCCCATTACCATCCGGTAAATTTCTTGATAAGTTTATAGCGGATGGTTATATTTGACTTTATATATTGAACCATGGACATGACTCAGGGATTTGATTTTATGACACGAACTATACTAATTGCTGATGTGGCAAAATTTGAGGGTGAAATTGTAACGGTTAAAGGATGGATATACAACAAACGGTCCAGCGGAAAATTAAGGTTCCTGCTTGTGCGTGATGGCAGCGAAACGATTCAGTGCGTCGTTTTTAAAGGAGACGTCAGTGAAGAAACTTTCACTCTAACCGATGATTTAACTCAGGAAAGCTCCGTTGAAATTACAGGAAAAGTAGCTGTTGACAAACGTTCGCCCCTGGGATTTGAAATTCAGGTAAATGATTTAAAAATAGTTAATATCGCTCAGGAATATCCAATAACAAAAAAAGAACACGGTGTTGATTTTTTGATGGATCACCGACACCTTTGGCTCCGTTCAACACGTCAACACGCAATTTTAAGAATCCGTCATGAAATTATACGCGCGGCGCGCGAGTTTTTTGACAACCGGGGATTTATACTTGTGGATTCACCAATTTTTACGCCAAATGCCGCGGAGGGTACAACAACGCTGTTCGGGACAGAATATTTTGGAGAAAAAGCTTATCTTACCCAGAGCGGTCAGCTGTATGGTGAAGCAGCCGCCATGGCGATGGGGAAAATATATTGCTTTGGACCTACTTTTCGGGCGGAAAAATCCAAAACCCGCCGCCATCTGACAGAATTTTGGATGATAGAGCCGGAAGTGGCCTTTTTTGACCTCTACGATGATATGCAGCTTGCCGAAGAATTTATCAGTCATCTTGTGAAGAGCGTACTCAAAAACAGACAGAAAGAATTAGCAGTAATAGAGCGCGATGTCACCATTCTGGAAAAAATTGAAGCGCCGTTTCCAAAAATTCATTATAAAGAGGCGGTTGAGATCCTCAGGAAAAATGGAATAGATTTTAAAGACGGTGATGATTTTGGAGCGAACGATGAAACCGTTATTTCGAGTCAGTTTGATAAGCCTGTCATCGTTCATCATTATCCTGCGGCTGTCAAAGCTTTTTATATGAAACGTGACCCTGAACATCCTGACGAAGCGCTGGCGATGGATATGCTTGCGCCCGAGGGCTATGGTGAAATTATCGGCGGTTCGCAGCGTGAAGATGACTATGAGACATTATTGAATCGTATAAAAGAACACAATCTCCCGGTAGAAGCTTTTGACTGGTATCTTGATTTAAGAAAATACGGGTCTGTTCCACATGCCGGATTTGGGCTTGGAATTGAACGAACCGTAGCCTGGATATGCGGATTAAGCCATATCAGGGAGACGATACCATTTCCAAGATTGATGCAGAGAATTTACCCATAATCATAAATGAAATCACTAATTGCCGTTATTGGCGCCGGTCAGTGTGATGATCGAATTTACAGTAAAGCGTATGATGTTGGCCGGCATATAGCAGAAAAAAAATTTGGCCTGATTTGCGGCGGGCTGGGCGGTGTGATGGAAGCTGCTGCAAAAGGATGCAGGGATGCCGGCGGAATCACGGTCGGTATAATCCCGCAGGAAGATGGATCGGCTGCAAACCCGTATATTGATATTGTCATTCCGACGGGAATGAGTATAATGAGGAATCTGTTAATTATCAGGGCGGCTGCGGGGATTGTCGCTGTTGATGGTAAATACGGGACATTATCTGAGATTGCTTATGCCCTGCAGTTAAAAAAACCGATTGTTGGGCTCGATACATGGGACGTATCGGAAACAATTATAAAAGCACAATCAGCAGAGGAAGCCGTGTTTACAATTGTTGGGATCATCGGGAAATGAAAATAGCCATGCGTGTTTTTGTGAAAGGGCGTGTTCAGGGTATCGGTTACCGATGGTTCGCCAGGGAAAACGCGGATGAGTTGAATGTAACAGGCTATGTAAGAAATCTGCCAAATGGTGAAGTTGAGGTTTTTGTGGAAGGTGAACAGGCTAAAATTATCGATTATCTCAGCCGTCTCCGCAAAGGTCCGTCCATGGCGGTAGTCACAGACCTGGAGATAAATCAATATCCTTATGAGAATAGGTTTAAGAAATTTAAAGTAGAACTTTAAAAGGAATGCTTTGTGGATCGATTAGAACAGTTAAAATCAGCTATTCGTGATGTGCCGGATTTTCCAAAAAAGGGAATACTCTTTAAGGATATTACACCTGTATTAAATGATTTTACCCTGTTTTCTGATGCTATTTCACTTTTGCAGGAGTCTATAAAAAATCATTCTATTGATAAAATTGCCGCCATTGAATCACGCGGATTTATTTTTGGCTCAGTTCTGGCTTCAAAAATAGGCACCGGGTTTGTTCCAATAAGAAAACCCGGAAAGTTACCGTACAAAATTTACAGAGAGGAATATCAACTCGAATACGGTGTCGATGCTCTTGAGATTCATCAGGATGCTGTCAAAACAAATGATCGTGTGCTCCTGGTTGATGATCTTTTAGCCACAGGCGGCACTGCTCTTGCTGCGGCGAAATTAATTGAGAAATGCGGCGGTATTGTGAGTGAAATAATATTTCTTATTGAGTTGGAATTTTTAAACGGCAGGAAACGGATCAGCAATTACCCGGTCTCTTCTTTAATTATTTATTAGAATTATCGCCAATTGTGATATAGATTATATACAAAGTATAAAATTTTTCCGATTTTAATTAAAAAATTGTGAAATATAATACATATTCTGTTCAATATTCGGTTATCATTTTTAGAAAAAATATCTCATAAAAGGAGTTCCAATGAAAAAATGGATAATCTTTTTCGTTTTTACCATCATCATGGTCAACATGGCAGTTGCGGGTGACGAATGGTTTCGCGTATACGAAGAAGGTGTTAAATCGGTAAAAATTGGTGATTATGACACTGCGATTCTCAAATTTCAGCAGGCGCTGAAAGATCAGTCTGTCGATAAAAGAAAAATAAGAACATACGGTATGCACTTCATTGAATACTTTCCGCACAGAGAATTGGGGATTGCTTATTTTAATCTGGGAAGAATGGATGAAGCAAAAAGACACCTTGTCGTTTCAATGAAACAGGAACCGTCGAAAAGAGCATTGGAATATCTCAATAAAATTCGCGGCGGAGCAGAACCGGAAACTCCGGTCCAAAAAGGTACCGATCCTGTCGTGTCTGCAGTTGCTACGCCGGCAATCACTCCTGTTCCATCGCGTACTCCTGAAATGATAGTAGGGAAGAAGACCGTAAAATTAGTGGGTGAACGCATGGGCGTAGCTGTCTGGCCATTTGAAAATAAAGGCGCCAGCAAAGATTTGGGCGAAATTGTGCTTGATAAAATGATCACAGCTCTTTTTAATCAGGGGCGTTTTCGTGTGATTGAACGCGCTCAGCTTGAAAAAATATTAGAAGAACAACAGCTGGGGATGGCGGGAGTAATTGACGCATCAACCGCCGCCGAAATAGGTAAGGGAATCGGAGTGGACGCAATCATCATAGGCAGCGTGGCGGCTGCGCCATCAGGGGCCATCAGCCTCGATGCACGTGCCATTGATACGGAATCCGCTACCATTATCATTGCCCATGATGCTTATTCCGGAAGTTCTGACGCGCAGAGTGTTAAAAATACCGTTGAGAATTTAGCTAACAAATTTACGGAAAGTTTACCTCTGGTTGAGGGTTATATCATCAGACAGGATGAAAATGGAATTATGCTGGATGTAGGACGGACCGGAGGAATCAAAAAGGGTATGAAATGTGTCGTATATAAAGAAGGAGCAGAAGTAAAACATCCAATTACAGGTGAAGTTTTAGGTAAAGAAACGAAAATCGTGGCGGAAATTTTAGTCACGGATTCATTCGAAAAATATTCCTCGGCAAGAATTATACAAAATGAACCGGGGCAAATTGTCGCGATTGGCGATAAATTCCTAACAAAATAACTTTACGGAGGAGGATTTTTTATGTTCAAGAAGCTACTAGTTGCGGCGGCAGTATTACTATTGTTTTCTTTCAGCGCGAACGCCAGTGAGTTTAATTTTACGGGTAACGGCGCGCGGGCGGCCGGTATGGGGTATGCCTTTACAGGCGTGGCTGATGACGCGACCGCTATTTCATGGAACTCTGCCGGATTAACACAGCTTTACAGCATGGAAGCCAGTGTCATAGGTCGTTTGGGTTTTGGCACATATACTTACACCGACCTTGATAATGCTCCTGATATCACGGAATCATCCAAATTTCAATTAAATTTTTTAAGTATTGTCATGCCTTTCAATGTTGCAAACTATAAAGTTGTCGGTGGAATCGCCTTCCGGAATATTTATGATTTCAACAGTGAACTTACATTTGATTTTGAAGGCACAGAGTATATCTTTGCAAATGAGGGCGGCATAAATGCAATTACACCTTCTGTTGCTGTTCAAATTAATGAGATGTTCTCGGTTGGCGCGGCGTTGAATATTTATACCGGCAGCGAGGACTATTACGAAGAGATTGACGGTGAGAAAACTTATGAATCGGCAACGACTGATTATTCAGGCACATCGATTGATATTGGTATTTTGGTAAAGCCGAGTAGCAAATTTTCCATTGGCGCGAATCTGAACCTTCCAAACACAATTACTTCTGATACTGATGGGTATGAATACGATATTGATGTTCCCTTCTTTTACAGTATAGGTTTAGGTTACCGGGCAACGGACAATCTTTTACTCGCGCTCGATTTCCATAGCAGAAACTGGTCAAACTCAGATCTTTTTGCTGATTCCGAAGTAGATGTGGATCTTAATTCGCTCCATTTCGGTATTGAATATCTGGCCCAAAGCGGCAGTTCTGTTATTCCTTTGCGTCTTGGCTTCCACACGAATCCTCTTTTTGAATGGGACAAAAACGGTGATCAGGTTGTAAATCCTGTCATTACCCTTGGCGCCGGAATTATCATGAATAAATTTATCCTTGATGCGGCATTCGAATATGAACCGGCTTCCTATGAATTTGAAGATTCCTTTGATACATATACTGTTGAACAAAACAGTTTCCGTTTTACCCTTGGCGGTACAATTCACTTTGGTAAATAGTAGATTATAAAAATAATGGGGATGCAATTTGTATCCCCTTATTTTTTATATAGTTAAATGTCCTGCTTTTTATATACCTCCCTTTAATTTTGCCTTGCCTTTATCAAGAAAGATAATTAAATTAAATACTTTTAATTGCCCCTGTAGCTCAGATGGATAGAGCAGAGGCTTCCTAAGCCTTGTGTCGGGAGTTCGAATCTCTCCAGGGGTACGTATTTTGATGACAAATCCCGTTGAAAACTGTAATCAAAGGAGTCATGATGCTGAAGCCGCGGAAAAAGTTAACCAAGAAAGAAATCAAGCAGGATAAATTTGTTAAACTCGCTTTGGAAGCGAAGTCATTCGTAGATGAAAATTATAAACAGGTTGTAGGGACGACCCTTGCGGTTTTTGGGTTGTTTGTTATAATTATGATTTATGTCTATGTGCATAATCAAAATGTTGAGGAAGCGACAACACTTCTCGGAAAAGCGCAATTGGAGTTTCAGGCTCTGAACTATGATTTATCAAAGGACTATCTAAATCAACTTACTTCAGATTATTCAGGGACTGATGCGGCTGACCAGGGAAGATTTTTGCTCGCGAATATATATTTTGAAGAAAATAATATAACATATGCAAAAAAAATGTATAAAGAGTTTATAGATTCCTATAGCAAGAGCTCGATTCTGCTTGCCTCGGGATATGCCGGGTATGCGTCATGCTTGGAGCGTGAAAAAAACTACGATGAAGCAGCCTCTTTTTATATCAAAGCTCAGAAGAAGTCACCGGAATTTATAGAAGCAGCCAGTTATCTTTTTCTAGCGGGAAAATGCTACACATCAGCTGGTAAAATTGACAAAGCAAAGGAAGTATTCGAGAAAATCACTATGGATTATAAGGATTACGACCAGTCCGATGACGCAAAAGCCGAGCTCATTTTTCTGACTAAGAAGTAATTATGGATATCTTTGAAAAAGAAAATAAATACTTTTTGAATGTGTATAAACGTATTCCTCTGGATATCGAAAAAGGTGATGGTGTATACCTCTATGACAAGAGTGGCATAAAATATCTGGATTTTCTATCAGGTATCGCTGTAAACGCACTTGGATATAATCACCCGGCGGTACTGGAGGCAATCCAGCATCAATTGAATCGTAATTTGCATCTTAGTAATTATTTTATTCAGGATATTCAGGTTGATCTCGCCGAACGCCTGCTTAGCCTTACGCCTTTCTCGAAAGTCTTTTTCTCAAACAGCGGCACAGAAGCCATAGAAGGTCTTCTGAAGCTTGTAAAAAAATGGGGACTGAAGAACGAGAAAAATGAGATAATCGCATTTGAAGGAAGTTTTCACGGCAGAAGCCTCGGTGCCTTATCCATTACTCTTCAGGAGAAATATCAGAAAAACTTTCATCCTTTGCTTCCGGGAATAAAGCTTGTACGATTCAATGATGTGAAATCATTTGAAGATACACTTAATGAACGTACAGCTGCAGTTTTTTTTGAGGGAATTGCGGGAGAGGGAGGAGTTAAGCCGCTCTCCATTGAGATTCTTAGCGCGATGAAACGGGGAAGAGAAAAATACGGGTGTCTGTTGATCGCAGATGAAATACAGACAGGGGTCGGCAGGACCGGTAAATTTTATTATCATGAATATTTCGATTTTATACCGGACGCTATCGCCACGGCCAAAGGACTTGGCGGTGGTTTACCTTTGGGTGCCTTTTTAGTTAATCAAAATCTGGAAAATATCTTCGACAAAGGTGAGCACGGTACGACTTATGGTGGAAATCCACTGGCCTGCGCTGCGGGGTTAGCAGCCGTAAACACTATTTCAAAAGAA
>JBFXGD010000093.1:0-13427 GCA_050178385.1 Calditrichaceae bacterium | reverse complement strand
GTTTGTATCAAAACGATTATTCCTGCTGACGACTTTCCTGGCGGCGCTTTTAGTTCAAAATTTAACCGGGCAAAATATTCATCCGCCGTCAGCGCAAATCATTCCCGAGAAGCTCGAAAAACACGGGGACATACGTTATGATAATTATTATTGGTTAAATGACCGTGAAAATCCCAAAGTTATCGATTATCTGAATGCCGAGAATGCCTACACGGATTCAGTGATGGTGTCGTCTCTGCCGCTTCAGGAAACATTGTTCGAAGAATTTAAAAACCGCATCAAGCAGACGGATATCTCCGTGCCCTATAAAAAGGGAGACTATCTATATTATTCACGTGTCGAAGAAGGCAGGGAATATCCTCTGTACTGCCGAAAAAAGGATTCACCGGGCGCCGCGGAAGAAATTATGCTGGATTTGAATGTGATGGCGGAGGGGAAAGGATTTCTTTCAGTAGGGCAGTACGCGGTAAGCCAAGATCAGAATCTGCTTGCCTTTACGGAAGACACTATGGGAAGACGTATTTATACCATACGTTTTAAAAACTTACTGACAGGCGAATTCTTAGACGACATGATTCCTTCTGTTACCAGCAATGTGGCCTGGGCAAATGACAACAAAACATTGTTTTACACAAAACAGGATCTGTTTACCTTAAGATGGTACCAAATCTACAGACACGTTCTTGGAACTGACGCCGCCGATGACCAACTGGTTTATGAAGAAAAAGATGACACATTCAGTTGCTCGGTTTTTAAAACGAAATCCGCAAAATATATCATGATTTCATCCGATCAGACATTGAGCACCGAATACCGTTTCCTGGACGCGGATAACCCGGATGGCGCGTTCAAAGTCATCGAATCCCGACAAAGAGATCATGAGTATGCGGTCGATCACTTCGGCGAGTATTTTTACATCATTACAAACGATCAGGCAAAAAACTTCCGGCTGATGAAGACGCCCGTGAACAATACCGGTAAGAAATACTGGCAGGAGGTAATACCGCACAGACCGGACGTCCTGATACAGGATATCGAAATATTTAAAGATTACCTGGTTGTTTCAGAACGCAAAAAAGGTTTGCTGCAGCTTCGGATCCGTCCCTGGAACGGGGAAAATGAACATTATATTGAGTTCGAAGAACCGGCGTATTATGTCATGCCGGGTGATAATCATAATATGGATACATCCGATCTTCGCTTTATATATACCTCAATGACCACACCAAAGACTGTCTATGACTATGATATGGCTACCCGGGAGAAGACATTACTCAAACAGGAAGAAGTTCTGGGAGGTTTCTGTTCATCCAACTATCAGACCGAGCGGTTGTACGCTACCGCGGAAGACGGAACAGAGATTCCTGTCTCTATTGTTTATGCCAAAGGAATAAAAAAGGATGGCGGCAATCCGCTGCTTCTCTATGGATACGGTTCCTATGGCTACAGCATGGATGCCTATTTCAGTCCATACCGGATCAGCTTGCTGGACCGTGGCTTCATTTACGCCATTGCTCATGTACGCGGCGGTCAGGAACTGGGGCGCCAGTGGTATGAAGACGGGAAACTGCTGAAAAAGAAAAACACATTCACCGATTTTAACGCCTGCGCCGATTATCTGATAAAGGAAAAATATACCAGTCCGCAAAATTTATTCGCGCAGGGTGGCAGCGCCGGCGGTCTGTTAATGGGCGCGATCATAAATATGCGGCCTGATTTGTATAAAGGCGTGATCGCGGCGGTACCGTTTGTGGATGTGGTAACCACAATGCTCGACGAAAGCATTCCTCTTACGACAAGCGAATACGATGAATGGGGTAATCCCAACGATAAAATCTATTATGATTATATCCGATCCTATTCACCGTATGATAATGTTGAAAAAATAGCATATCCAAATATTCTGGTGCTCACCAGTCTTCATGATTCACAGGTACAGTATTGGGAACCGGCCAAATGGGTGGCAAAACTGCGGGCCATGAAGACTAATCAGAACCTGCTGTTGTTGAAAACAGAGATGGAAGCGGGACACGGAGGTGTTTCGGGCAGATACCAGCGCTACAAAGAAGTCGCTTTTCAATACGCCTTTCTGTTACAATTTTCCGGAACCCATTTATAGGGCATCCGGGTCCGCGATAAACAAAGGGTATATGTAAAAAAGCCCGGCAGGACAACCGGATTTTGGCATATACTCTTTTCTCTTAATTCTTTTGGGGGGATGATGAGAAAAAAGAATCAAGACCAAAAATTACAGGCGGTTATTGAGATTCTCAATGATTGTGATCCGCCTGAATATCACCGTATTCTGAATGCCGCTGCCAAGAAACGTCCATGGCGTCCCCGTCGAAAGGGCCTGGCCAATTTAATTGATCAGGGTCTTCACGCGTTATACGGAGCATTGCTGCTGCTTCCCGTGGTCCTGATCGGTTCATATCCCGGCGCGGCGCTGATGGGACTGCTTGCCGGCGGTATCCGGGAAATCGAACAGTTTTTTAATCAGGATCTGAGAATCCGCATGTTTTGGGACCGGGTTTTGGACACAACATCATTCGCCGCGGGGGCGGTGATTCTGTATTATATAATTAAAATGATGCGGTAAATCATTCATAAATATCAATTCCCGGATAAAACGCGCCCCAGGCGAACCAGAACGCGATATATGATTCCGGAGCGCGGAGTTGTCTCCCCTGATCGGGGCCTGCCACCACGCGGCCAAATATATCATACACATTTCCGTTATTGTCTTCCATGATGTTTGGCAGGTCATCCAAACGCGCCGTGAATGTCAGTTTTGTGCCGTCATTGGTTTCTGCTAAATAGGCTGTTATAAAGTTCAGATCATCATTGCCCGCGATGACCAGGGACTTTCCATCCAATTCATCGCTGATCACCTGAATGCCGTTTGAAAAGTGTTTAAACTGATACACGCGTCTTTCCGTTTCTCCGATAATCCCGAATACCCGTTCTTTCCTCGGAAGCCGGTTATCATCGGGTGAAATGGGAAAAAGCAGCCGGTCGTCGTTTGATTTGTAGTCACCATAGGGATATCGTCCGTACTGACTTGTGCTGTAAACACCGGTCGAATTCGATACCACCTCCGCGTCAGGGTATAACTTCTTCAGAGTTCCGAAGGTTGTCTCAATTAAAAGAATAAAATCCGGCTCCTGACCGATCAATTCGCCGTGAACGCTTTGAAATTTCATTTGTGACCAGTAACTGTCTGTCAGCCGGTCATACATGATCAGATTTGTATTGTAAAGCAATCCCGAAACGCCAAATGTGGTTTCCTGTGCCGCGTTGTTGACCTTTATCTCACGGCTGAGGCCGATTCCCGAACCGGTCAGCGGACAGTATGAAACCGAAAATTTTGTCCCTTCAATGTCATCATTAATGATCTCATGCCAGTCGAGAATCGGATGCGGATACGCGCGTACTTCATCCCCCGTTTGGTAAAGAAGCACCAGGTCATCATCTGAAAGATACGATATCTGATCCAGCGCCACGACCGGTGGTGTTGTCAGGGCGGGAATACCATCCTTTCCGGGGCCGCCGTCAAAAACCTCCCCTGAGGGAATGAGCCAGTCACCGGTCTGCCGGGTTTGCGATGAGCCTGAATCGGCTACATTTTCACAGGAAAGCAAAAGAAATCCTGCCAATAATATTCTTAGCGAATTGTGATATATATTGAAGATCCTCATTCGGATCCTCCTTTTCTGTTTGACTGTAAAATATAAAACAGGGATAGGGATGCCGTGTAGGAAGTGGTTAGCTGGATACCATTCAGATTCCGGTAAGCGGGAAGCTGTCCGGACAGGCGGATGCTCAGTTTGTTAATATTTAAATTAATTCCGGGCACAAGATATAGCCACTCACCGCCGGTATTAGTGATATCAGATCCGGAAAAACGGTCCGGTACAAGATGACGGTATCGGGCAAGAACGGAAAAATCGAGCAGGGAACGGGTACGGTACGCCATCCCGATTGTCATTACAAACTCATTGCCAAATTTATAACCTTTGATGGATGAATTTTCAACCTGAAAGCGGTCATTGGTGCCTGTAAACCGGTAGGTGGCGTTCGCGAACAGGTTATAGCGCGAATCATTGGTCAGTCCCTGGAAAACGTATCCCCACAGAATTCCATCCCAGGCGCCTGTTCCGGGCTGCATATCCGCGGGAAGGAGTATTCCGTTACTCCTAAGACCGGATTCACCGGTAGGCAGTTTGACTCCGCCCCCCACGGAAACCTGGCGGGATGAAGCGATGGTGAGGGGGAGCAGATTGTATTTTAGCAGAACAACCGCGTCACCGAATCCCCGGGTGGTCAGTTTCTCATCAGAATTTTCATAGTTGGCAGTGCTGAGTTTTCGTTCCTGTTGGATAAAAGAGAGCAGCAGACTAACAGAGAAAAAACGGTTAAATCCATATGAGGTTTCTGTTAACAATGACTGACTCAACCGTTCTCTCGCGCCGTCATCAAGTTGATCGGTTCCCGCCACCACGTCCTGCAGAAAATTATATTCATAGGTAAGCGCGAACTGCCAGGCGCGATCCGGTGTGGCGGATATTTCCAGAGCGCTCAGGAGCGGCGTGCCGGCTGAACAGCAGGCCTGTCCAAAAATGTTACCCGCGGTAAGAAAAAGCAGGATCATGATGATACCTGTCAAATTACGCATATAAAATTCGCTTTATTAATTGGCTGTCTGTATAGTCGAATTCATTCTTCAATCCTTACAATACACCGGCGTCTCCGACAGGCGATTTAAAATTTTTAAATTGCGTGCCATTTTTAAATTGCCTATTTTTTTAACCGGCTCCCGTTATCATCTTTAATAAAACGGAGACTGTCATTGGCTTCAAAAAAAATCAAGACATTTGATCCGAAGAATTGGGTCGATCTGTATGGTGATTTTCTTTTTCGTTTCGCCTATGCCCGTGTGAACGACAGGACTCTCGCCGAAGACCTGGTTCAGGAAACCTTTCTTGCCGCGCTAAAATCTCAATCAAATTTTGACGGAAAAAGTTCGGAACGCACATGGTTCATCAGCATTCTGAAACACAAAATCATCGATCAGTACCGAAAGAGCAGCCGCCGGAAAGAGCATGAAGTAACAGAAGCAGAAGGATTTGATCCCGCAGACGATTTTAAAACCGGCGGCATCCTGAGAGGCCACTGGAATAAAGAAAGGGGACCGTCCGATTGGGGGGAACACCCCGAAGATGCCATCAGCCAAAAAGAATTTATGCGTATTTTGCGAGAATGCATCTCCCTGCTCCCGGCGAAGATGGCGGCAGTGTTTTCCATGCGGGAAATCGATGAGATCAACTCGGATGACATTTGTAAGGAATTAAAAATCACCTCGTCTAATTTATGGGTTTTACTTCACAGGGCCCGCGCCCAGTTGAGGCATTGTCTTGAATTCAATTGGTTTGAAAAAAAAACAAAAAAGGATAAATGATGATCAAAAAGATACTGAACGGCCTCATGGCAATCATTATGTTTTTTATGTCCAGGGTGATGCCGGCCTGTGATGTGATCACGATGAAAATGTCGGAATCTATGGACAGGCGTATTTCACTGTATGACCGGATCATGATCAGGATACATATTCTGACCTGTGATTTATGCGAGCGTTATCTCCGGCAGCTAAGAGCGATGCATGACATGATTCATCAGTATTCAATCGAACTGGAAAAGGAAGAGAATCTGCCGGATGTGGCGCTGAATGACGAATCACGGGAACGGATTAAAAAAACGCTTGAAGAACACTCCCACTAATTGGCCTGTTTCTTCCGTTTCTTGTATATTGCGAACAACCCCGTCTTATTTTTAAAACGCCGCCGTAAAGTGGCCAGACGCCATAAAAACAAATTTATCCCGGAATGAATAAGGGGTAAATTTTGGTTCTATCCAAATACAACATCTCATATTCCGTTAACAGGACAAGAGATGATATCCCCCGGAAGTTCTTTCACTCACACAAAGGAGTCTGCTATGAGCTTAAAAAATAAAACTGTTTTGATCACCGGAGCGACCGGCGGTCTCGGCCGTATCGTCACGCGTGAATTTTTAAAGGCGGGAGCCAAAGTCGGAGCGGTGTATATAATCGATAAAGAATGGGAGACTTACAAAACCACTATGAACGGCGATAAAAGCAATCTGACCGGTATCAAGGCGGATGTTCTGACCGATGCGGGTGTAAAATCGATGGTAGAGGCAATGATAAACGCGTTCGGGAGAATCGATATTGTGGTAAATCTCGTTGGCGGATTTTCAGGAGGTATTCCGGTCACGGAAACCGCTGAAGCGGACTGGGATAAAATGATGAATCTAAATCTGAAGACGGTCTTTCTTTCGTGTAAAAACATCATGCCGGTTATGGTCCGGCAAAAAAGCGGGCGGATCATCAACATCAGTTCACGCGCCGGATTGCAGGGGGCAGCGAATTATTCCGCCTATGCCGCGTCAAAAGCCGCGCTGATCAATTTCACCCAAACCATCGCCGATGAGGGCCGGCCGCAAAATATCACCGCAAACGCCATACTTCCGAGCATCATCGATACACCCGCCAACCGCAAGGCCATGCCCGACGCCAATTTCAAAGACTGGGCCACCCCTGAAGCGATCGCGGACGCCATCCTGTTTTTGTCGTCAAACGCCGCCTCAGAGATCAGCGGGGCGAGTATTCCGGTGTATAATAAAGCGTAAGAGTAGGGGCGCGATGCTCGCGCCCGAAGATAAAAGAAAAAAGACAAAAGAAAAAAGAGTAAGAACAGGTGGGGAAAGAATAAGTAGGAAGTAGGAAGTAGGAAGTAGGAATTGGAAGAAAAAAGATAAAAGATAAAAGAAAAAAGAGTAAGAATAAGCTGTTTCCCCCTTAACAAAGCACTACGCACCGGACACGTCATCCCGGAGGGATCTTCTGCTTGCCTGGATAATAATGCGGTTAGTTTAAATTGATCGTTTAGATTCTTCGGGGCGAATTTTCTGTTCGAGTGGAAGAATTAGAAAGATAGAAATAATAATCACGAGTTAAAATTCGCCAGGGCTTTTTGCTACTTTTTGGCCATTCAAAAAGTAGGGAGAGAAGAATAAGTAAGAAGTAGGAAGTAGGAAGTAGGAATTGGAAGAAAAAAGATAAAAGATAAAAGAAAAAAGAGAAGAATAAGCTGTTTCCCCCTTAACAAAGCACTACGCACCGGACACGTCATCCCGGAGGGATCTTCTGCTTGCCTGGAAAAATAAGTAGGAAGTAGGATGTAGGGACAAGGCATGCCTTGTCCGGGAATTTTAAAAAAAAAGATAAAAGATAAAAGAAAAAAGAGTAAGAATAAGTCGTCTCCTCCTGTCAAAGGGGCTTTGCAAAACAGACCTAAAGGTTCTCCTAAACAAAATATAGCATCCCCTTTAAAAAAAATTAGAAGATTAGAGGGCATAATTATTCAAATTTGTTTTATCTGAGTTCCCTGTTGTGAATGATTAGAATAATTCCGGATGGAAGCCTCAAATCGTGGAGGGAAGGGTCAAAGTCCGGAGGGAAAGGCAGAAATCGCGGAGGGAAGGGTGAAACTGCGGAGGGAAGGCCTGAAAACCCGGAGGGAAAGCAAAAGCACAGGAGGGAAGGTCCAAATTTGTGGAGGGAAGCCTAAATAACCGGGGGGGCGGGTCAAAAAGTAACGGGAAGGGGTAAAACTTGACGGGAAAGGGTCATTTAGTTACGGGAAGGGTAAATAATTAACGGGAAGGGGTCATTTAATTAGGGGAAGGGTAAAAAATTAACGGGAAAGGTAAATGATTAACGGGCCACAAAATTTTCAGGTTAAAAATTTACGATATAATAAAACAAAGTTAAAAATCATAGAATCCCAAATCATATTCCATCAGGCTAACCAACGGCCGGTCATCTGGGATGGACAAAATCTACACCTATTTAAAAAACGCGGTGGACGCGGTACGCGAGTGCGAACAGTATGTATTCTGGCGAAATCAGCAAGACTAAAAGGCTATACCAGCAAATATCATCGTCAAAAGAACCCCAAACCGGACAACAAAAATATACAAGAAACAGATGGCATGAATGAACAATAATATAGCGTCAGACCGCACCGGGGCGGGCGCCTCCGCTCCGGGGAAGGTCACACTCTTCCGGGGAGCGTTACTTTTCAAGAAGAAAGGGCCACCTCACCTCCGGGGAAGGCATCAGGGCTTGCGGGAAGGGGACCGGTTCACCGGGGAGCCCCATATTCTTTCCGGGAAGGTCTGCCTCTCTTAGAAGAACTACTAAAAACTTACCGGGGAAGCCTTTAAATCTAAAAGGAAGTGAATTCCATTTAATCTGACCACCCGACGCCGGATGTGTCGCATTTTTGTAAAACAGGGAATCCTGCGGTAATTGTACGACCCCGACGGGGTCGCGGGATGGTACGGGGTTTGATTTTCTACAAAAATTTCATCCCTTCGGGATTAAGATTGACATGCGCATTGAAAACCATCAATTAATGATGAATATTGCCATATGATAAAAAACCAGACACTGTAGGTGTCACATCTTTGTAGAAAGGGAATACGGCAGTATTATTCCGACCTCATCAGGGTCGCAGAATAATATTGTGTCTGTTATTCTATAAATGTTAATCTCGCAGGGAAAAGGGATAAGCCCGGAGTTTATCAAACTTATACGAGCAAACTGGTGATTGTGGTGAAATCATGAGGGGAAGTAATAAGTAGGAAGTAAGAAGTGAAAATTTTCAGAGTAGGGGAGTTCCTAGTGGGTCGCTCTTTTTTATGTGGCAAATGGTAAAAGGGGAGATACTATTGATTAGGAAATGGTTGGTTGAAGCTACTATGATGAGAGTAGAATTCGTGTTTTTAATAAGGCATTTTGAAATTTAATAATATTACTTGTTTTAATAATATTTCATTTGTTAATTAAAAGTCATAAATATTCATCATTGATCTTTAGTGCTTTTATAAATTTAACAGCCGATTCAAGCTGACTAATAAAATTTCTAATGAGCAAAAAATTGCACTTTGTTGATAATTTGGCTATTGGATGCTAAATTGCAATGTTAAAATTTGATTGTAACAATTATATTCTAGTAATGATAATATTTTTAATGTGAGATTAAGTGAATGTCAGAATTGTTGACAATAAAGCAGGCAAGTGAATGGGCATCAAAATATTTAAACAAAGATGTTAGTCCATCAAACATTTCATATTTAATTCAATATGGACGAATACCTAAAATAGGTGAAAACGGCAACTTGCTTGTAGACAGAAATGACCTAGAACAGTATTATGGCTTGAATAACATTACTAAAGAAGCAAAATGGAAAGAGAAATTAGGGAATGACTTGAATTGGACTTTATCATTCTCTGAATATAAAGAAAAAGAAACTACAAAACACGTTCATCGTTTGCATCCTTACAAAGGCAAGTTTATTCCTCAACTTGTAGAATATTTTTTAGACAAGCATATTGATAATTTTAAAACGGGAGTTTTTATTCAACCTGGCGATGTTGTCTTAGATCCTTTTTGCGGAAGTGGAACTACGTTGGTTCAGGCTAATGAACTCGGTTTACATGCAATTGGAATTGATATATCTGAATTTAATTCCTTAATTAGTAACGTAAAAATCTGTGACTATGATTTATCTAAACTTCAAATTCATTTAAATGCTATTACTAAAAAATTAAAGAAATACCTACAGGATAAAAATAATATAGCATTTGAAGAAAGACTCTTATCAGAATTAAGAAAGTTTAATGAAAAATATTTTCCATCTCCTGAGTTTAAGTATAAAGTCAATCAAAATGAAGTAGATGAAAAAGTATATGGAAAGGAAAAAGAAAAACAATTTTTACCAATCTACGAAAAACTTATATATGAGTATCAAATTGAGTTACTGCAAAAAGTAAAGGATTCTTTTTTAGATAAATGGTATTTAAAAGTTGTTAGGGATGAAATCGATTTTGTTTTTGAGCAAATTAAAATAATCGACGATTTAAAAATAAAGAAAATATTAACAATAATTTTAAGCCGTACAATGCGTTCTTGCAGAGCCACGACTCATTCTGACTTAGCAACACTTTTTGAACCTGTTACAACTACTTATTATTGCAAGAAACACGGTAAAGTCTGCAAACCATTGTTTTCAATTTTAAGTTGGTGGATTCGATATGGAAATGATACAGTAAAAAGACTTAATGATTTTAAAAAATTAAGAACGAATACCTACCAAAGATGCCTCACAGGTGATAGTCGAAATATCGATATATTTAGCGAAATAAATAAATATGATTCTAACTTTTCATCTGTACTAAATGAACACAAAATTAAAGGTATTTTTTCATCTCCCCCATATGTGGGTTTAATCGATTATCACGAGCAGCATGCTTACTCATATGATTTATTTAATTTCAAAAGACGTGATGAACTCGAAATTGGGCCATTGTTCCAAGGCCAAGGAAGAGAGGCAAGAGAAAGTTATGTTAAAGGAATTGCGAACGTTCTTAACAACTGCAAAAAATATTTAAAAAATGATTATGATGTCTTTCTCGTTGCGAATGATAAATATAATCTATATCCAACAATTGCAAAGTTTGCAGGGATGAAAATTGTTAATAAATTTAAAAGACCTGTATTAAACAGAGTAGAAAAAGATAGAACGGCCTATTCTGAAATTATATTTCATCTTAAAGAAATTTGACACTTAAGGAAATCTGCATAATGGCATTGACTCAAACGCAAAAAACACAGGTTGAAGATTCTTTAAAGAATAGTTTAAGGAATAAATTTCAAAACTACAATCCAGAGCCTTCAGCAATGCCTTTTCACACACGATTATTAGGTGAGGATAGATTAGCATTGTATTCATTTATACACTCTATAAATACTAATTTTGGAACAACTATTTTTGAGCCTGTGGCAATTACTTTGGCAAAGTCAAGATTTAAATTAGCCGAAACCCAAAAGGTAGCAGGCACATTTTTAAGTGAACGAGCGCAATATGAAATTCAGCGTATTATGGATGATTTAACAGCGGTAAACAAAAAACCAAATAAAAAAGATGAAATAGAAATAATTCGCCAAGTATGCCAATCTGGTGAAATGAGAAAAGTAAAGCCTACAAAAGTAGATGTTTTTCTAGTAGACCATAACGATTCAATTTTTCTTTTTGATATAAAAACAGCGAAACCCAACAAAGGTGGGTTTAAAGAATTTAAAAGAACTTTACTAGAATGGGTTGCCTGCGTTCTTGCAAAAAATCCTGTTGCTAAAATCAATACTCTAATCGCAATTCCATACAATCCGTATTCACCAAAACCTTACAGTCGGTGGACAATGGCAGGCATGCTTGACCTTGAGTACGAATTGAAAGTGGCAGAGGAATTTTGGGATTTTCTTGGGGGTGCTGGAACCTATAACGATTTGTTGGATTGTTTTGAAAAAGTTGGCATAGAGTTGCGAACTGAAATAGACGATTATTTTTCAAGGTTCCAAAATTTATAATGCTTATTTAGGATAATTTCTCAAAAACAAAGAAATTTTTCCATGTTTACTAGTGCACTGGCTTATAAGCAATCGAACAAGTGAAATATTAGCCTGCAAATATTACTGTAATGTGAAGCTCAAATCTATTTCATAAGGTGGTCAATTTAAACGAAAGCTATCTAATTGCATCTGGGATATGTTTTAAGTAATTATTTATCTGTAAATTCGCTGTGTCGGCATATTGAGTCCTAAAACGCTTCGCCTATGGTAATGTAAAGACCGCTGCCCTCTTCCGTTATACCCAGTTCAATCCGGATATTCAATTTTTCGTTTTTGCTGATCCTGTACTTCAGGCCCGATCCTGGGAAACACAAGTCATGCCGCAAGCTATTGTCCATCTCGGAAAAATTGAGAAAATGGAGTCTTCTGGGCGAATTTTCTGTTCGAGTGGATGAATGCGAAAAACACAATAATTATCACGAGTTAAAATTCGCCAGGGCTTTTTGCTACTTTTTGGCCATTCAAAAAGTAGGGAGAAGAAAGTGAGAAGTAGGAAGTAGGAAGTAGGAATTTTAAGATAAAAGATAAAAGATAAAAGAAAAAAGACAAAAGAATAAGAATGGTCTAACTTGGATTAAATTGATTAAATGATGAGAATGATTAAAAAATAGAAATCAGAGTATTCATTTAATCATGCGAATCAGAGTTCAGACAAAGGAAGTAAGAATTTATGAGCGTTAAGAGTTAAGAGTAGAGGCGTCCCAATCTGGGCACGCGATGTCATAGTCAACCGCGGTGAACCGGGATAATCTACCCGTATGTCATGCCGCAGGCATCTTTGGCTACCTTGGAAGGATGTAGAAAAAAAGATTCTTCTGGGCGAATTTTCTGTTCGAGTGGATGAATGCGAAAAACAGCAATAATTATCACGAGTTAAAATTCGCCAGGGCTTTTTGCTACTTTTTGGCCATTCAAAAAGTAGGGAGAAAAGAATAAGTAAGAAGTAGGAAGTAAGAAGTAGGAATTTTAAGAAAAAAGATAAAAGATAAAAGAAAAAAGACAAAAGAATAAGAATGGTCTAACTTGGATTAAATTGATTAAATGATGAGCATGATTAAAAAATTGGAAATCAGAGTATTCATTTAATCATGCGAACCCGCCAAAGGCGGACAGGTCAGAGTTCAGATAATTTTTCACGCTTAAATTTAACCCATCTCAGAAATCATAAAAACAAACTGCCTCTCCCACCAAACCCTTTTTTCAGCAGCAAGCGTCAGCCGGTATCCATTTCCGGCGGCGATGGAGGCGATCTTGCCGATTTCCACATCATCGCTCAAACTCATCAGCACCACTGAATCTGGGTGAATATACGGTTTGATTCCCGCGAACAATTTCTGAAAGTACTCAAAATCTTCCCCGCAATACCAGGCGTAAGCGGCTTCATTTTTGGGAATGCCCGGATAGTAGGGCGGGTTAATCACAATGATGTCGTATTGTTCTTCCGGTATTTGCTCAAAAAGATCCGATCGCAGGATATTTATATTTACACGATTTTTGACGGCGTTTTCCTTTAAATTATTGACGGCGGTCTGGCTGATATCCGTCGCCGTTACCTTCGCGCCCCTATTCGCGGCAAATATGGATATGAGACCGCTGCCCGCTCCAGGCTCCAGCAGTGTCTTGTTTTTAAGCTCGATATTTTCCAGATAGTTTATCAAAAAACGTGTGCTGAAAAAGAAGCCGGGGTGAAAAACGCCGGGGGCGATTCGCAAATGAATATCTTTATAATGGTAAGAATGAGGAGACCGCAGATAGATGGAAAGCGGGGGCTTTATCACTGTCGCCGCAAACAGACGGAGTATCTTCCGTAAACCGGATGTTTTAAACCGCGCCCGATCTTTTTTGGCGATGGTTAACGCGCCGGGCATATCA
>JBFXGD010000092.1:0-13442 GCA_050178385.1 Calditrichaceae bacterium | reverse complement strand
AGGTTATCGGACAAAAACGGGTTTTCAGAAAAACTCTCAGACTGGCAATTGAATTTGCTGAGTCCGTAAAAAATCCACGATTCAGCGTTGCTCATGTTTTAGCCAGGGAAAAGGCGGAGTGGTACCGGGATGAACTGCTCAAAATCTTTAGTGAGGCGGAGATTCATATCATGGACGCTTCCCCTGCCCTTGGTGTACATGCCGGCCCGGGAAGCGCGGCCATTGCTGTTCTGGGCGACCGATGATAATATCCGGACATATTGAAAGGAGTATATGTATCTATTTTTACTGATGCTTTTATTGTCCTATCTTGCAGGCTCAATCCCCAGCAGTATCATCACCGGAAAAGTACTGCGGGGTATTGATATACGCGAACACGGAAGCGGAAACGCCGGCGGTACAAATGTTTTCCGCGTTCTGGGCTGGAAAGCAGGAGTTTTCGTATCTTTATTTGATGTTTTTAAAGGTTTTGCCGCGACATTCTGGATTTCCGGGATCGCTTTCGGTTTTGCCGGCTTCCCGGAAGAAACAATGCGGCTCGCGGCCGGATTTGCGGCCATCGCGGGTCACATCTGGACGGTGTTCGCTGGATTTCGGGGTGGTAAAGGTGTCGGTACCGCTGCCGGAATGCTTCTTGCTCTCTATCCGCTTAGCCTTCTGATCTGCTTTATCGTGTTTATTTTAACGTTTTTGCTGACACGAATTGTCTCTGTCAGCTCCATGGCCGGAGCGGTGACCTTGCCAATTGTTTTATCTGTTTTCCGCTTCGGTTTGCTCAATGAAGTTCCGGATTCGCTGTATTATTTCAGTTTTTTTGCTGCAGCATTGATCATATTCACGCACAGATCAAATATTCGGCGTTTAATAGATGGAACGGAGAATAAATTTTCCCGTAAAAATTCCGCCTGATCCTACGCAAAATGTTGGTTTCATTGAAAATAATTAGAAAAAACAAACTGTTTTGATTATATTCGCCCTTATAAATTTATTTCAGAGAATTGATTCATGAAGGTTACAGAACATTTAGCTAAAGCAAATAATACCCTGATCAGTTTTGAAATTATACCGCCAAAACGCGGCGGCGACATTAAAAGTCTGCTGTCCCTGGTGGATGATCTTGCAAAACATCAGCCTCCGTTTATAGATATCACCAGCCATGCGGCGGAGGTTATTTACGAAGAGACCCCCGATAGCATCAAGCGAAAGGTCAAAAGAAAACGGCCCGGCACTCTCGGTATTTGCGCTCTGATTCAGAAAAAATATAATATTGACGCCGTCCCGCATATATTATGTAACGGATTTACCAGGGAAGAAACAGAAGATTTTTTAATAGATCTTCAATATCTGGAAATTGAAAATATCCTTGCAATCCGCGGGGATGAGACTACATATAAAAAACCGCTCCTAAACGGCCGCACATCCAATAATTATGCCGTGGATCTGGTCCGCCAGGTAAATGATATGAATGACGGAAAGTACCTGGAAGAAAATCTTCTTGACGCCCGCGCTTCAAACTTTTGTATCGGTGTCGGCGGATACCCGGAAAAACACTTTGAGGCGCCAAATCTGGATACGGATATCCGTTTTTTAAAAGAAAAAATTGAAGCCGGCGCGGAGTACATAGTGACTCAGATGTTCTTCGACAATAAAGCATATTTTGATTTTGTCGACAGATGCCGTGCCGCCGGAATCACGGTTCCCATAATCCCCGGACTTAAAATAGTCACATCTAAAAATAATCTCAGTTCATTACCGAGAAATTTCTATGTCAATCTTCCTTCAGAGTTAACCGATCAGATCATGGAAGCCAAGAGCGAACATGTTCTTGAAATTGGTGTCGAATGGACCGCCAGACAAGTTGAGGAACTGATGAATAAAAAGGTACCGGCTGTTCATTTTTATATTATGCAGAATTCAAAACCCATAAATATGCTGTTAAAAAATTTAAATCCCTAAGTTTTTTATAAAAGCAGCCGTCCATTTCCTAAAACCGGGGATATTAATCTAAGCTGAATTCAAAATTGATAAGCCATCTCCCGGCAAAATGTTCGTCATTACCGGGAACATGACTCATCCATAGCGGAAAATCAGCCTGGATTTTCTTAATCTTAAAGATCATTTTCAAATCTTTTAACCTGTCGAACAAAAGACTGAAACCCGCGCTTTTTCTAAAATCATCATACCCGGGCAAAGATTCAGACCAAACCTGACCGATATCGGCAAATACGGCTGTCTCTAAATCTCTTAAAACAGGTATCCGGAATAAACTGATAGGATTTGGGAAATAATAATCCACACTCGAAATCAATGCGTTATCCCCCAGTTGCGGCGTATCCGAAAGATATAATGAATAGCCTCTCACAAGCGCCCCGTTATCCCGATACAGATGCCCGTTTCTTCTCCACGGATAAGGGAGGCTACCCTTACTCCGGTAATATGGATCCTGAAATTCCTGCCATCCGT
Organism: Calditrichaceae bacterium; assembly: GCA_050178385.1. Lineage (GTDB taxonomy): Bacteria > Calditrichota > Calditrichia > Calditrichales > JBFXGD01 > JBFXGD01. The sequence goes on along the minus strand of JBFXGD010000092.1, from coordinate 10,979 downwards.
TTGAACCGCTCAGAGCGAATTTATGCTGTGAGGGGATATCCCCTTCTCCAAAGCCGCCTTTAAACCTGAATTTTATTTCATGCTCATCATAAGAAAAATAAAATGAGCGGGTATAATTAATTTCTGCGAGCCCAAACTGATAATCGCTCCCGCCGACCGAATTTTTAAAGAGCACATTAAAATCCGAGATTTTTCTGTTGGCGGATGATATTTCTTCTCTGTTCATTGAGAGATAAGTCAGGTAGATATCTCCCCTATCCCAATCGCTCATCAGATACTGATCTCCGTACATTCTATAAGCCATAATCCCCGTGCCATACCTGAATACCGGTCCACGATCCCCTGAATTGTTTCGCTTATTTAGTCCAAACTTTAATCCTTCACGGCCGTCCAGTGTAAAAATTCCCAGCTCCATATTGGTATGCAGGCCCATCCAATCCACCGGGTTCCGGTACTTCAAATCAAAATCCACATTCCCGTAGGCAGTTTTGTACCAGAATTGAGCGTCTATTTTATGATTTATGTTCAGATAGGATCCGTTGAATTTGAAGCCTAATTTCAGATGATCATAATCATTGTAAAAAACGAGAGGCCATCCTTCCCAGAGATAGGCGTCAACAGGAGGCGCCAGGGATTGACTTTTCATGAATACAAAATCCATGGGCGGCAGGAGACCGCTGCGGTTATTGAGCCTGTTTATATCCAGCATCGCGCCCGACGGATCGATGACCGCGAAATCCGCTTCATGAGGCGAATTCAGATTCACGGAATAATTCTTTTGGCTGAAATGCCACGACGGCAGAGTTATCCTGCTCTTATCTGGTTTGTGTGATTCATCAACGGGAATATGGTATTTTATAATTTGCCCGTTTTTTAAATGGATATCCAGATCGACCGGCATGGCGATGTCACCGTGATTAATAAGTGTGACAACTGTGTGGTAGCCACTTTTATTTTTCTGTGAATGAATCGATCCCACCCCATATTCCAGTTGTCTTGTACTGTTGAGCCACTGATCAAAAAACCAGTCCAGATCATGGTTAGCCGTTTTCTCCATAACCGATATAAAGTCATCGGGATAGGGATGTTTGAAACGCCATTCGTTGTAATAGTTTTTGAGTCCTGCTTCAAAAACAGAGTCCCCCAATACGCTTTTCAGCATCATTAAAACATTGGCCATCTTATCATACTGAGAAATATAAATCCCGTTTCTGAATTGATCAGGGAAGGTATTGATCGGATCGGTTTCTTCACCCGCCCTGGCCCATTCCAGATAGTTGAGCATACTGCTCTGCCGAATATCGATTTCAAACCCAAAATATCGGCTGAACCAGTCGTTTCGATTATAGGAGTAATTGTCCCGTGTACCGAACAACGCTTCCATACCCATAATTTCAGCATAGCTTGTAAATCCCTCATCGAGCCACTCATATTCGGTCTGGTTGCTGCCCAGAAGCCCATAGAACCAGTTATGGGCGATTTCATGAATAATAACTGCCCTGAAATGCGTCAAAGCATATTCGGGCTGAATATAAGTGTTAATAAAAACGATATTCGGGTATTCCATGCCTCCGGATGCAATATAGGTATCCGCGACCGTCATCTGCCGGTAAGGATATTCTCCAAAATTTTCAACTAGAAATCTCATGGCCCGCGGTCCCCATTCCGTGATCTGCCGCCATCCTTCCGCGTTATAATCCATTGCCAGCACATTCAGGGTTATTCCGTCGAATGTTGTCTGATACAAGACGTAATCAGGGTCGGCGGTCCAGGCAAAATCGTGTACCTGTTGCGCTTCAAATTGCCAGAGAGTCGTCGTCGTGTCATCAATATTGTGCTTAAACCAGTCCCGGACCTCCCATGTGGTATCCTTAAGCGCGGTACCGGGATTAAGCAGATTGCCTGTCGCCCCGACAATATATCCTTTCGGAACACGCAAATTCACACGGAAATCCCCCCACTCCTGATAAAATTCATTATCGATATGCTGATGCAGGTGCCACCCTGCCCTGTCATACACAACCGGCACGGGAAACCAATTGCCTACATCATAATGCTCGCCGTAATATCCGTATCTCCCCGATGCAGGGGGCAGTTTAGCGGCAAATTTCAGTTTAAAACGGACAGAATATTCCGGCGGTAAGGGATCTCGCAGTGTGACCTTCATTAGAGTGCGGTCTATTTCATAATTTGTCTGAGTTGAATCATTTTCCTTAATACCAAAAATTTCCATTGATCCAACGGTGTTTTTCCTTATTCCGTCTTCTGTCAGCGCGCCGGCTTTGTATTTATTCATATAAAGATGAAAATAGATGATCTTGAGGGTATCCGGGGAATGATTTGTGTAAAGCAGTTCCTGATTGGCATCGACACGATGCAAAAAAGGATCGAGTTTCGCGTTTATGGTATAATTTACATATTGCTGAAAATATTTTTCATGATGTTTTGTGGAAGCAAATATCCCTGATTGAGACATAAAAACAACAAGAATAAACATGAACAGATAAATTTGGCGAACGCTCATGATTTCTCCGAACTATTATAAGTAGCTTATCAGGATGATTTTGGCGGTTTTGTCTTCATTGATTCCGCGCGGCTGATAACTTCCTTTCCGAACCGGTCAATCAGCAAGTCTTCCAGTTCATCCAGTTTTCTGCTTTTTTGGGATCGGCCGGCGTCGAACAGAGAAATCTGTTCACCAAGTTGTCTGTCAAATCCGCTGACCCCGACTCCGACCAGCCTTATTTTACGGCCTTTCTGATAATTCTTATCAAACAATTCGATAATTTTTTTATACAGCGTCTCCGTATTTGAAACATATCCGGGTATGGTCTTATCTCTGGATATCGTTTCAAAATTATCATATCTTAATTTTAAATGAATTGTTTTGCCCTTGAGATTGCTCTGTCTTAGACGGTAAGCTACTTTTTCTGATAACCACAGCAGTGTTTTATAAATGATTTCCGTATCAGAGACATCATCATTAAATGTGTTCTCGTTACTGACGGATTTTGCTTCTGTCGCATTATAAACAGGCCGGTTGTCTATTCCATGGGCCAGGTTATAAAAATGTTGACCCGCTTTGCCAAATTTTTTGATAAGAATGTCTTTTGGAAATCCGGCAAGTTCTCCAACCGTATTAATCCCCATCTTTCTGAAGATCTGAACCGTTTTTTCTCCTGCTCCCCACAAACGCGAGATATCAAGCGGGGCGAGGAAAGAATCAATTTCTCCCTCCTTAACGACCACAAGACCGTCCGGTTTCTTTAAATCGGACGCGATTTTTGCCAAAAATTTATTAGGAGCGATACCAACCGAAGCCGTCAGATTTACTTTTTCATAAATTCGCCGCTTTAGTTTTTCACCAATGGAAGGCCCATCGCCAAACAACCTGATACTGCCGGTTACATCGATAAACGCTTCATCAATCGAAAGCGGTTCCACCAGATCGGAGAATTCGTAAAATACCGAAAACATTTCCCTGCTCACCTGGCTGTATAGCTTGCCATTCGGATATACATAAATCCCATGGGGACATAATTTATATGCGCGAGAAATGGGCATGGCGGAATGAACACCGAATTTTCTCGCCTCGTAGGAACATGTCGAAACCACGCCCCTGCCTTTCCCGTCCTTTGGATCAGCCCCTACGATCAAAGGTTTTCCCATATATTCGGGATTGTTTCTTTGTTCTATGGCCGCAAAAAAGGCATCCATATCCACATGTAAAATGATCCGGTTCATAAATCCTTTCAGTCGAGATTATAAGATGAATTTATCCGCTGGACATTTAAAAGGCAAGCATCATTCACATCACGGTAACACGGATCAAAATCAGAAAAGAAAAAGGCAGAGCATACGAGCTCTGCCCTGAAGTTAACAGTTTTTCGATAATCAATTTCTGTAAATTGCGTTTTATTTCTTTTTATAATTGGAAGGCACTGAAAAGACATCAGCCTTTGCCGGCATCATTTCTATCTTAAGGGTTTCAATATAATATGAAAACGACGGCTGGATTTCCTGCGCGTTTTCCGGTGCCGACTCCTTCTTCTTAGCTATTTTTTTTGCAAACCCGCCGAACATCCCCTTCACATCACTGACATCCTGAGCATTTTCTTCCTGTTCTTTATTCTCATCCTTGCCCTGATTCGCTGTTTTAGGGCGTATCGTGTAATATTTTCCGTCAATGACGATGGGATACCCTTTTATCTTACTCATTTCACGAACTACTGCCGCGTCGTTTTCACCTGCTTCTTCTCTTTGATCCTTGTTCATTTTTTTAAAAATAGACATCCAGTGCGTTCCCAGCAGTTCCTGGGTATCCTGATCCATGTCCAGGCCAATTTTTTTCATATACTCCATATTAAACGCCGTCTCTTCTTCCTGGATTTTATTCAGATCACCGGTCATTGGAGTAGCCCATATAACGGTAAACAAACTGTCAGTTCCGCGTTCTTTGGTATTCATATTTTCCCATTCAGTCAACCAGAGAATCGTAAACTGCTGACAGGAGAAATTATTGATCATCTTTTTGACGCCGGTATCACTCACCTTAAATTCGCTGCGAATAACCCGGACATCACTTTTTTGAGTGTCATCCTTTGTGTCCGATCCGCTTTTGGCTTTCCCTGCGCTTTTCTCCTCATCAATCTTCATTTTTTCGATCGGGGCAATCCGGTATTCTTTTTTCTTATGATCCATCGAATAAATATTCATTTCATTTAATTTAAAAATCTCACCTGTGTTACCGGATCTCAGGAATAATTTCCCCGCCATTCCACCCATTATCCCCTGACCGTCAAAATTCGTAACATTGTCAAGACGCTTTTGCATGCCTTCGATAGTTTGATTTGAAGTAACCGTGTATTTACCAAACCCCGCGAAGGTGACGACGGACTTACTTTCCCTGATCGCCCCTGCTGTTGCATGGCTTATAAATAAAACCACAATCAGCATTCCGATTTTTTTAAAATTCATTGAATACCTCCCCAAAATTAAAATGTTACTGTTAATAAAAGCAGAAAATGTGTATCTGATTAAAGTTTAAAGACAATTTAATCAACATATTTAAAGATTCATATAAAAATTCTGTGAATTAATTGACAGATTATTGCAGATTTTTTAAGTGCCCGCTGTAAATTACCGTCTAAAAACAATTTCATTTGGATAAAACTAATTATCACACAAATCATTCCGGATAAAAAAAGAATAATCAATATTTCCGGATGAACTTTTTATACAAATCTTTGCGCATATTTTCTAAAATAAGACATACATTTATTGCTTTTACAAAAACATTTATTTAAATTAAATGCTTTATTTATCATGAAAAAGGAGTGATTATAATGTCGATGGTATGTGAAGTATGCGGCAAGGCCCCCATGGTCGGAAATAATGTTAGTCATGCTAATAATAGAAATAAAAGACGTTTTTTACCAAATTTACAGAAAATTCGTGTTCAGACTGCTGAAGGTGTCAAAAGAATGCGAGTATGCACAAGCTGTATTCAGGCAGGTAAAATAGAGAAACCTAAACTATAGAAGAGCTGGATATTCCCAGCTTTTTTTATCCCTTTTATTACCGCCATTCCGCCCTTCATACAAAAACCTTTTTTTCGCAAGGATATATTTCCGTCTAATCAATATCCCGTGATTTCAGTAGTGGCTTATTCAGGCTATTACTGAAATTCCACATCAAGATAATCAGGGTGCAGATAATAATCCCCGAATCCTGTTCTGTCCTGGAAGAGGAATGTTTTTCGCAAGGAATAATACCGCCAGACTTCAAAGGGATTGCTTCCCATTTCGAACGGGTGCCTTTCGATATCATCCGGAAACCCGAATTTAATCAAAATCCGGCCACGATCCGTCTGCCATCCGTCCTTTGAAAACGATCTGCTAAAATTTTCTACGCTATAGTTTACCCGCCTGAAATACTCATTCATCAATTCATTTTTGGCGGTACTTTTGTTTGGATCTCTTTCTTCCCAGAATTGTTTAAAAAATGCCTGCTTTTCATCAAAGGTTTTATTTTTATAAACTTTCTGACTGTCCGGATTGGTAATATACGTCATCTGTTTCAAAGCCAGGTCAATGTCATCGACGGTTGATGGAACATCTGACCAGTAAAAAGACAAGGGCTGAATTTCTTTTGCTTCTTCTTTGTGAACTTTTACAGTTACTTCGAGGTTATAGCGATTTTTAAGAAGGCTGCTTCTGTCTAACTTTATAAAATGGGAAGTCACCAGTTTCTCAATATTCCCTGTCACCACAGTATCAATTCCAGGATTGTTTTTTTCGTCTTTCATGAAATAACGGATCTCAAACGGAACATCCGTTTCACTGGAATACAAATCAAAATAAACATAGAACGATCCTGACCGAATCGTAAAATTATCGCCAAATGTCGGGATAAAATCCACTATCTTATTCGCGGAATCCATATCCACGTTTTTCATGAATGAGATATTGCTCATTGCAAGTTTCTTCGATTTATAATCGGGCAGGTCAAGTTCATCTTTTCTTTGAGCCGATTTATTCGTGACCAAATCAGTCGTCTTCATGAGAAGCTGATAAACACCAGGTTTAAAATCAATTTCATCCTTAATTACAAGATTGAGATTTCGATTATTTGTCGCTTCATAATCTTCAACATTGAATTTTTTATTAATCGTACGTGAAAATATAACTTTATCGTCCTTGTCGTACGCAGCCACAAGCCATTCAAGATCTGCATCATAACCGCTGGTATCGCTTTTTACAAAGGTGAGATCATCATAAAGAATTTCGGCCATAATGGACAAACGGTAACCTGAAAGATCCTTTTTGAATTGTTTTTGAACGCCCGCTTCAAAAAATGGGATTCCGACACCGCTATATTTGGATTTTTCATAATACTGCCCGTATACATTTGTTAACAACATTCCGGTTAAAATTGAGACTATCAATAAAAATTGAAATTTCCGCATATCAGAATTCCTCATTTTTATCTTATCTACTTGTTATTTACGGATATACGGCCGTAAAGTTCATATTCACTGGCATCATTTATAAGGACATTAACAAATGAACCGGTAGAAAAATTATCCGTATTTTCAGTAGTAATTATGACTTCATTATCAATTTCCGGTGTATCCCGGTAGGTTCGGCCGGTCATGATTCCGGCGGTTGAATCAATTTCATCAATTAAGACTTTATATTTATGATTAATATAAGAATTATTTTTCTCCAGTGAAATATTTCTCTGAATTTCCATAATTTCCGCCTGTCGTTCCTCAGCTATCCTTTTATCAACCTTCTCATCCAGATCAAATGCAGGTGTACCGTCTTCATCAGAATACAAAAATGTCCCTAGACGGTCAAACTGTATATCTTTAACGAAATTTTTCAATTCGTTAAAATCCGCTTCTTTTTCCCCCGGATGTCCTAATATCATAGTTGTTCTCAGGGCGATTTCAGGAATTTCGGATCTGATTTTTGCAAATAAGCCGACAAGAGACTCCCTGGTATCTCCTCTCCGCATTTTTCTCAACATATTTTCGCTGATATGCTGGATCGGCATATCAATATAAGGAAGCAGTTTACCGCCGTTCTTCATCAAATCAAGCACTCCGATCGGAAAATTTGTCGGATACCAGTACAAAACCCTGATCCATTCAAGCGAGTCGATTCTCTGCAATTGTTCGATAAGCTCAACGATCTTCTGTTGACCATAAATATCTCTGCCGTAGTAAGAAGTGTCCTGTGAGATCAAAATCAGTTCCTTTGCGCCTCGATCGGCCAATTTTGACGCTTCATCGACAAGACTCTCAATGGTGCGGCTGCGATGTTTTCCCCTGATACCGGGTATGGCGCAGAAGGAACAGGTATGATTACATCCTTCAGAGATTTTTAAATAGGCGTAGTGTCTTGGGGTGCTTAATTTTCTCATGCGGTATATATTGTCCAGAGCCGAGTGCTGCTTACCCAATGATTTTAAAATCGATTCATAATCTTCGGTACCAAAGATCGCGTCAACTTCCGGAATTTCCTTTTCGATTTCCTTCCGGTACCGCTGGGATAAACAACCGGCTACAAATACTTTTTTCGCGGGATCGTTTTCCTTTAACTTTAATGCTTCAAAAATGGCCTGAATCGATTCATTCTTCGCATCTTCGATAAAACCGCAGGTGTTAATGATAATGACATCCGAATTTTCGGGTTCATCGGAAATTTCATAATGATTTGTTTCCAGCTGCCCCATCAAAACTTCTGAATCCACAAGGTTTTTGGGACATCCAAGTGTGGTTATATGTATTTTTTTCATTGTTTTTCAAATAATCCTTCAACAAATTCAACGGGATTAAATAACTCCATATCGGTGGCTTTTTCTCCTAACCCGATATATCTGACAGGAATTCCCAGTTCCCTTTTTATTCCGATGACTACTCCGCCTTTGGCTGTGCCGTCCAGTTTAGTGAGAAATATTGAATCGGCCTTGGCCACCTTAATAAACTCTCTCGCCTGATTCACCGCGTTTTGCCCGTTTCCCGCGTCAAGAACAAGGATAACTTCATGAGGCGCGCCTGGAATTTGTCGTTCAATAACGCGGTATATTTTTTCAAGTTCATTCATTAGATTTGATTTTGTGTGGAGCCGTCCCGCGGTATCGATTATCAGATAGTCCACGTTCCGGGCAAGGGCAGCCGCGACTGCGTCAAATACCACCGCGGCCGGATCGGCATTGGGCTGATGATTGATTACATCACATCCGATGCGCTCTCCCCAGATTTTAAGCTGTTCAATGGCCGCCGCCCTGAATGTATCCGCCGCGGCAAGCAGGACAGTATTACCCTGATTTTTATAATGGTGCGCTAATTTGGCAATGGAAGTCGTTTTTCCGGTCCCGTTTACCCCCACGACCAGTATGACTGACGGTTTGTGTAAATCGATGTCATTTACCGGAACGCCAATCAGTTTCACGACCTCATCACGTATGATCTGATTAAGCCCTTCCGTGGTTTCATAACGTTCTTTTTTGACGCGTTCCCGAATTTGATCCAAAAGAAACATTGTAGTATCCACACCAACATCACCGCTTAAGAGTATTTCTTCCAGTTCATCGAGTAAATCATCATCAATTTTCTTTTTACCGGTGATCAGGCGGTTAATTTTTGAGAACGTTCCTTCCCTTGTTTTTTTCAGACTGTTTTTTATTTTTCCGAAAACCATCAATCTTCCTCAATTAAAATTTTAATTACCTTTAAAGTTTGGGTAATCGTATTGAAAACGTTTTTTGAAATACCATTTTGTAAAAAAGAACCCTGAAAGCATTATAACAAAATAGTATGGCAGCCTCAGACATACAGCCATCGCGAAAAACAAAATACCATACTTGGTTGTCCGGATTGCGCTCTCTATCGTCCGCTCCTTCATCATATAAATAAAAAAGGGAAAGGACAATACAATAAAAATCAGGGCCTGCAAATCCATTATTATCAGAGCAACGGCTAAACTGACAATGTAAAGTACAAAAGCAGCGTTCAGAATTTTCCCGAAACCGTAAATAACCGCTAGTGTATGTTTTCTGCATTGTCTGTCACCATCCATATCCGGAAGTGTCGTAAAAAAATACAAAGCCGTATTAAAAAAAACATACGGAACCGAATCCAATATCAGGCCGGGATCCAGTCCTCGGACGGCTCCCCAGCCAAGCGCGAAAGCAAGCCAGCCCATCATGGAATTCGCCGCCAGACTTCCCCACGGATGATTCTTCAAATTAAACGGGCGAAAATTGTACAGGTATCCGGTCACTATCAAAAAAGCCGTTGCCAGCAAACCGACAGCAAAAGAAATCCCGAAAGAGATCAGAATGGAAACCGCCACCAGTACTACGATTTCAACAATCGCCGCTTTGTTACTGATATAATTCTCAGAAATTATGAACAATTTTTTGTTCTTCAGATCGCTTTCAATATCCTGCAACTGATTCAGCAAAAAACTGGCACCCATGGCCGCCCCGAATAACACAAAGAGTTTGAGAACCAGAAGGTGATCCAATCCTGATATCATTGCCGGCGACAAAAACAACTCATCATCACGCGCGACAAAGAATCCTGCCAGCATGGTGGACCAGCCCGGATAGAATAGCATCGGCCTCAACACGAACAGATAATCAAATATTTGGAGTGCACTCTTTTTTTGTGCGGTTAAAGTCATTTAGAATTATTACTTTCCAAATCATCTATTTCTACAGGATATTTACCATTGAAACACGCGGTGCAGTAATGCTGTCCGTTTTCTTTCGGCATGGAATCAAGCATGCCTTCCAGAGACAGGTATTCCAACGAATCCGCGCCGAGATGCTCCCTGATTTCTTCAACAGATCTGTCGCTGGCTATAAGTTCTTTCCAGGTTGGAAAATCCATGCCGTAATAACACGGGTTCTTAATCGGCGGAGAACTGATTCTGACGTGTACTTCTCTCGCGCCGGCATTCCTCACGGCCTGAACTAACTGCCTTAATGTCGTCCCGCGGACAATCGAATCATCCACGATCACCACCCTGCGCCCTTTTAGCACACCTCCTACAATATTGAATTTTAACCGGACGTTAAAATCCCTTTTTTTCTGTGAAGGATGAATAAATGTTCTTCCAATATAGTGATTGCGGATAAATCCAATCTCGAACTTAGCCTCACTTCTGGCGGAGAATCCCAGAGCGGCTGTATTACTGCTGTCAGGAACTGAAATGACAATATCAGCATCGGCCGGTTTTTCGAGCGCCAGATTTTTTCCGAGTTTTCTGCGAGTTTTATCCACATATTCCCCAAAAATCTGACTGTCCGGCCGCGAAAAATATACAAATTCAAAAACACAATGCGCGGGAGTCTGCTTTTCAAAAGGCGAAAAGGACCGCATGCCTTCGGAATCAAATACCAGCATCTCACCACAATTTACATCACGGATATATTCCGCCCCTATTAAATCAAATGCGGTTGTT